>DASPOR010000176.1 GCA_035625915.1 Alphaproteobacteria bacterium
ATCCGACCTATGCAAAAAAGCTAGGCGTCGATGTGGACAACCTCCTCATCTCGCAACCGGACGCGGGCGAGCAGGCGCTTGAAATCACCGATACCCTCGTTCGCTCGGGCGCCATCGACGTGCTCGTGGTCGACAGCGTGGCAGCCCTCGTGCCGCGGGCCGAACTTGAAGGCGAAATGGGCGATTCCCATGTCGGGCTTCAAGCCCGCCTGATGAGCCAGGCCTTGCGCAAGCTCACAAGCTCGATCGCGCGCTCCCAATGCCTCGTAATCTTCATCAATCAGATCCGGATGAAAATCGGCATCATGTTCGGCAATCCCGAGACGACGACGGGCGGCAATGCGCTCAAGTTCTATGCCTCGGTTCGGCTCGACATCCGTCGCATCGGCGCCATCAAGGACAAGGACGAAGTGGTCGGCAACCAGACTCGCGTCAAGGTCGTGAAGAACAAGGTGGCCCCACCTTTCAAAGTGGTCGAATTCGACATCATGTACGGCGAAGGTATCTCCAAGACGGGCGAATTGGTCGATCTCGGAGTCAAGGCCAACATCATCGAGAAGTCGGGTGCGTGGTTCTCCTACAACGGTCAGCGCATCGGTCAGGGCCGCGAGAACGCCAAGCAATTCCTCAAGGAGAACAAGGAAATGGCCGCCGAGATCGACCGTATGATCCGCTCGAACGCCGGCATCGTGGCGAACGCCCTCATGGGCTCTCCGGAGGACGGCGAGGCGGCCGAAGCCGGCGAATAGTTGACACTGAGCCGAATTCCCCAGTGCGCCAGTACCCGGGCGCATGCGGCGCGGCCCCGGAACGATTCGGGGCCGTCGCTGTTTGACGACGCTCGCACCTCGGGCACCCGCCGTTCGGCGCCTCGGGCTGCCTCGCCTCGTCGCAAGTCAGGCATCGGCCTTGACTGCAGGGATCCCGGTGGAAGGTGGGTCGGGGCACGCTGCGCGCCGAGTAGCTTAGCCCGCTGGGCCGCCCTTTTGCGGGACATCGCTCTTTGGCGGGCTGGGCCGTTTACTGGACAGGGTCGTGCCGCGCAAGGTAGAAACGTGCGCCGAATGAGCTGGATTTGGCGCCTGCGGGCGCCATCCGTTTGACGTTCCGCCAAATCGCGCCAGATTCCAGGGTTCGAGCCCGGCTCCGGGACCCGGAATGGTGATGAGACACGTAACCGTGCCGAGATCATGACGACCACGAACGAAGTCCGCACGACCTTCCTTGAGTTTTTCAGGCGACACGGCCACGAAGTCGTGCCGTCGAGTTCACTTGTCCCGCGCAACGACCCGACTCTGCTCTTCACCAATGCCGGCATGGTGCAGTTCAAGAGCGTCTTTACGGGCGTCGAAAAGCGGCCGTACCAACGCGCGGCAACGGCACAGAAATGCGTGCGTGCCGGCGGCAAACACAACGATCTCGAAAATGTCGGCTACACCGCACGCCATCACACCTTTTTCGAGATGCTTGGCAATTTTTCTTTCGGCGACTATTTCAAGGAGCGCGCCATCGAGCTTGCCTGGGCTTTGATCACGAAGGACTATGGCCTGCCTAAAGATCGGCTCACCGCAACCGTCTATTCGGAGGATGACGAGGCATTCGGCCTTTGGAGGAAAATCGCGGGGCTTCCCGAAAGTCGCATCATCCGCATCGCGACCTCGGACAATTTCTGGGCCATGGGAGATACGGGGCCGTGCGGGCCCTGCTCGGAGATCTTTTTCGACCACGGTGAAGGTATTCCGGGCGGGCCGCCCGGCAGTGCCGACGCGGACGGCGATCGTTTCATCGAAATCTGGAATCTCGTCTTCATGCAGTTCGAGCAGATCGAGCCGGGCAAGCGGATTTCACTGCCCAAGCCCTCGATCGACACGGGCATGGGGCTCGAGCGCATAACCGCGGTCCTCCAGGGCAAGCACGACAATTACGATATCGATCTCATGCGCGGCCTTATCGAGAACTCGGCGGAAATGAGCCATACCGCCCCCGACGGGCCGCATGCGGTGTCGCATCGGGTAATCGCGGATCATTTGCGCGCAACCTCCTTCCTCATTGCCGACGGCGTGCTGCCGTCGAACGAGGGACGCGGCTATGTGTTGCGCCGGATCATGCGCAGAGCTATGCGCCATGCCCACATCATCGGCTGCAAGGAGCCTCTCATGTGGCGGCTTGTCCCGGCACTCGTCGAGAGGATGGGGGCTGCCTACCCCGAACTGCTGCGCGCCCAGCCGCTCATTGCCGAGACGCTCAAACTCGAAGAGACTCGGTTCAAGGAGATGTTGGGCCGGGGTTTGCGCCTGCTCGAGGAGGCGACCTCGTCGCTCGATCCCGGCAAGCCGCTTCCAGGCGAGGTGGCGTTCAGGCTTTATGACACGTATGGCTTCCCCCTCGATCTTACCCAAGACGTGCTGCGCGCGGATGGCCGCAAAGCCGATGTCGAGGGCTTCAACGTCGCGATGGAACGTCAGCGTGCAGAAGCGCGCAAGGCGTGGGCGGGTTCGGGCGAGCAGGCGACCGACAAGCTGTGGTACGAGCTGCGGGAGAAATGCGGCGCCACGGAGTTTCTCGGGTATGAAACGACAGCCGCCGAGGGTGTCGTGCAAGCAATTCTCGTGAGCGGCAAGTCGGTCCAGAGTGCTGATCGCGGTTTGAAAGTGCAGCTCATCCTCAATCAAACGCCGTTTTATGGGGAGTCGGGCGGGCAGATGGGCGATAGCGGCGTTATTTTCGGGGCGGACCGGCTTGAAATCGCAATTTCGGACACGCAGAAGAGGGCAGGCGATCTCTTCGTTCATGACGGCGAAATCACGTCGGGTAAGCTCGCCGTCGGACAGGCCGTCGAAATGCGCGTTGACGCGGAGCGCCGCGACCGCCTGCGGGCCAATCACTCGGCGACCCACCTTTTGCACCAGGCTTTACGCCGCGTGCTCGGCGAGCACGTGACCCAAAAGGGCTCGCTCGTGGCGCCCGAGCGATTACGCTTCGATTTCAGTCATCCCAAGCCAATGGCGAGCGAGGAGATCCTCGCCGTCGAGTCGGAAGTCAATTTCCGGGTGCGTCAGAATACCGACGTCGCCACGCGCCTTATGACGCCCGGTGCGGCCGTCGAGGCCGGAGCCTTGGCGCTCTTCGGTGAAAAGTACGGCGACGAGGTGCGCGTCGTCTCGATGGGTGCAGAGAAGGACGGCGCCTTTTCGACCGAACTTTGCGGCGGCACCCATGTGCGCCGCACTGGCGATATCGGCTTCTTCAAGCTCGTGAGCGAGGCGGCCCTTGCAGCGGGTGTTCGCCGCATCGAGGCATTGACCGGCCAGGCCGCGGGCGACTACGTCGAACACGAGGAAGCCTTGCTCCAGGGCGCTGCCGCAGCTCTCAAGGTCGCGCCGAACGACGTGCCAGCGCGTGTCTCGAACCTGATCGACGAGCGCAAGCGGCTCGAGCGCGAGATCACCGAAATGCGAAAAAAGCTTGCGGCCGGCGGTGGGACGGTTGCGGCGCCTACGGCCAGGAACGTGGGTGGGGTCAAGTTCGCTGCGCGCAAGCTCGACGGTGTGCCCGCGCGCGAATTGAAGGCGATGGCCGACACGCTCAAACGCCAAGTGGGCTCGGGCGTGGTTGCGATTGCCGCGGAGGCAGAAGGCAAAGCCTCCCTCGTCGTCGGTATCACGGAGGATCTTACCGACAAGCTCAATGCAGTCGATTTCGTGCGCGTCGGGGCGGAAAAGCTTGGCGGGAAGGGTGGGGGAGGAAGGCCCGATATGGCCCAGGCGGGCGGCCCTGACGTCACGGCACTGCAGGCAGCTCTCGACGCAATCGAGGCGGCCCTCGCCCGGCACGGCTGATTTTCCAGCGGGAGACGTCATGCGCTTTCAGGGAACCGACAGTTACGTCGCGACCGAGGACCTTATGGTCGCAGTCAATGCCGCGATCACCCTCGAGCGGCCGCTACTGGTCAAGGGCGAGCCCGGAACGGGTAAGACCATCCTCGCTCACGAAATCGCAAAGGCGCTTGGCAGGAACTTGATCGCCTGGCACATCAAATCGACGACCAAGGCGCAACAAGGTCTCTACGAATATGACGCGGTTTCGCGCCTGCGCGATTCCCAGCTCGGCGACGGGCGCGTGCACAATATCGCCAACTACATCGTGCGCGGCAAGCTCTGGGAGGCCTTCGGGGCAGAGGAACGCCCGGTCCTCCTCATCGATGAAATCGACAAGGCGGATATCGAATTCCCGAACGATCTGCTCCTGGAACTCGACCGCATGGAGTTCTACGTTTACGAAACTCGCGAGACGGTGCGGGCGCGCCAGCGACCGATCGTCGTCATCACCTCCAACAACGAGAAGGAGCTTCCGGACGCCTTTCTCCGCCGCTGCTTCTTCCACTATATCCGCTTCCCCGATCGCGAAACGATGGAGCGTATTGTCGACGTGCATTTTCCCAATGTTAAGGCAGACCTGGTGCGTGAAGCGCTCAACGTCTTCTACAGTATCCGCGAGGTGCCCGGCCTCAAGAAGAAGCCTTCGACCTCCGAGCTACTCGACTGGCTCAAGCTTCTGATGTCCGAGGAGGTCGGGCCGGAAGTGTTGCGCGCGAAAGAGGTCGGCAAGGTGATACCCCCACTCTACGGCGCGTTGTTGAAGAACGAGCAGGATGTCCACCAGCTCGAGCGTATTGCGTTTCTCGCCCGCGCCGAGCGGCGCAACTGAATTCCCAGGTGAGGTGAAGGACAGCCAAAGTGTTTACGCAATTCTTCCTGGAACTTAGGCAGGCCCATATTCCGGTCAGTTTGCGCGAGTACCTTACATTGATTGAGGCGGTGAAGACGGGGTTGGCCGATTTCCAGTTTGAGCATTTCTATTACCTGTCCCGCTCGACCCTTGTGAAAGACGAACGCCACCTCGACAAGTTCGATCGGGTCTTCGCGCACTGTTTCAAGGGTATTGAAACGCCATCGGAGGAGTCGGCCGAGGTTCCCGAGGAATGGCTGAAGAAGCTTGCGGAACTGCTCCTGACCGACGAAGAGAAAGCGCAGATCGAAGCCATGGGTGGGCTTGAGAAGCTCATGGAAACGCTAAGGCAGCGCCTCGCGGAACAGAAGGGACGGCATCAGGGTGGGTCCAAATGGATCGGCACGGCCGGTACCTCGCCTTACGGAGCATACGGGTACAATCCCGAGGGTGTGCGTATCGGCCAGGACGGAAATCGCAACAACCGCGCGGTCAAGGTGTGGGACAGGCGCGACTTCAGGAACCTCGACGATCAAGTCGAGCTCGGCACGCGAAACATCAAACTGGCGCTGCGACGGTTGAGGCGCTTTGCGCGAGAAGGTGCAGCCGAGGAGCTCGACTTGCCCGACACGATTGCCGCAACGGCGCGGAACGCAGGCTACCTCGATCTGAAGTTCGTGCCCGAGCGCCACAATACAGTCAAAGTGCTGCTTCTGCTCGACGTTGGGGGGTCTATGTTCCCTCATGTGCGCGTCTGCGAGGAGCTTTTTTCAGCGGCCCGTAGCGAGTTCAAGCACCTCGAATTTTTCTACTTCCACAATTGCGTTTATGAGGGCGTGTGGAAGGACAACCGCAGGCGCAATACCGAGCGCATGGCAACCTTCGATCTTCTCCACACGTTCCCGGCGGATTACAAGCTGATCTTCGTCGGCGATGCCTCGATGAGCCCTTATGAGATCACTGCACCGGGCGGCAGCGTCGAGCACTGGAACGAAGAATCGGGTCACGTTTGGCTCAGCCGCTTACTCGGTACCTACGAGCATGCAGTCTGGTTCAACCCGGTGCCCGAACATTTTTGGCCCTATACCGCTTCCATCGAAATGGTCCGTCGAGTTTTCGGCTGGCGGATGTACCCATTGACCCTCGATGGACTGGATCGTGGCATCCGCGAGCTCGGCCGCTAGGCGTTCACCTTCGCCTTGAGATTCTCGTCGAGCTTGGCGAGGAAGGCCTGGGTATTGAGCCAGGGCTCATCCGGGCCGATGAGCATGGCCAGATCCTTGGTCATATGGCCGGACTCGACCGTCTCGACGCAGACCCTCTCCAACGTGTCGGCAAACCTGATGACTTCGGGCGAATTGTCGAACTCGCCCCGGTATTTGAGGCCGCGCGTCCACGCGAAGATCGACGCGATCGGGTTGGTCGAGGTTTCCTTGCCTTGCTGATGCAGACGATAGTGCCGCGTGACCGTGCCATGTGCTGCTTCGGATTCGACCGTTTTGGCGTCTGGCGAGAGCAGCACTGAGGTCATGAGGCCGAGCGAGCCGAAGCCCTGCGCTACGGTGTCCGACTGCACGTCGCCGTCATAGTTCTTGCAGGCCCACACGAAATCCCCATGCCACTTGAGTACCGAAGCCACCATGTCGTCGATCAGGCGGTGATCGTAGGTCAGCTTTTTTGCATCGAAGCGCGGCTTGAACTCGGTGCGGTAAACCTCCTCGAAGATGTCCTTGAAGCGCCCGTCATAGGCTTTGAGAATTGTGTTCTTGGTCGACATGTAAACCGGAAAGCCGCGAGAGAGGCCGTAATTGAAGCAAGCGCGCGCAAAGCCGCGAATTGAATCGTCGAGGTTGTACATCGCAAGTGCCACACCTCCACCCGGAAAATCGAAGACGTCGTGATTGATGGGAGCCCCGCCGTCTTTCGGCGTGAAGCTGATGGTGAGTTTCCCAGGGCCGGGTATCTTGAAATCCGTTGCACGGTATTGATCGCCGAAGGCATGACGCCCGATCACGATTGGTTTGGTCCAGTTGGGGATCATGCGCGGCACGTTCTTGCAGATAATCGGTTCGCGGAAAACCGTTCCGTCGAGGATGTTGCGGATGGTGCCGTTGGGTGAGCGCCACATCTTTTTCAGCTTGAATTCCTTGACGCGCGCCTCGTCGGGCGTGATGGTTGCGCATTTTACACCGACACCGTGCTTCTTGATCGCGTTGGCTGCGTCGACCGTGATCTGGTCATCGGTCTTGTCGCGCGTCTCGATGCCGAGATCGTAGTACTCGAGCTTGATGTCCAGATACGGACGGATGAGCCGCTCGCGAATGAGGTGCCAGATGATTCGCGTCATCTCATCGCCATCGAGCTCGACAATCGGATTTTTGACCTTGATCTTATTCATCGATTGAATCCCCTGGAATTAAGCTGCCACCGGTTTCCGGTTGGGGCACCGATTGGCGCGGACAATAACATCCCCAAGCCGTTGTGCAAGGGTCGAGGAATGGCGTGCGTCCGCAGACGCGTTTAAAGCTGTTCGGGCGCTGCCGGCTCGATCCTGGGTTTCCGCGCGACCGCGATTTCGGCGAGGGCTGCATCCACGCTTTGGGTCATCCGGAACGCCACGCGCGCCGGTGCATGCGCAAAGCCATGGGCGATGACGTGGTCGATGAGTTGCGCGAACGGGCGCCAGTAACCGTCGAGATCAACGAGCACGACAGGCTTGTCGTGAAGTGCGAGCAGTTTCCAGGTCAGGATCTCGAGCGTCTCGTCGAGCGTTCCCATTCCGCCGGGTAATACGATGAACGCGTCGGAGAGCGCAAACATCCGCTCCTTGCGTTCGTGCATGCTGTCGACAACTTCGAGACGCGTGAGGCTGTGAACGCCAAGTTCCGCGCGCACCAGAAATCGTGGAATGACCCCTATGACTTGGCCACCCGCCGCGAGTGCTGCTTGCGCTATGGATCCCATGAGGCCCACACCGCCGCCGCCATAAATTAGTGTGATGCCTTGCTCGGCAAGGAGGCCACCAAGGCGCGCAGCCTCTTCGCGGTAACGGTCGGCATGGCCGAAGGACGAGCCGCAAAAAACGCAGACGGAGGTAATTTTGACCATTGAAGTCCTAATTTGTCAGTCGTCATCCGTCGTTGCGTTTGATCGCGCATCGTCGGCCCGATTTTCGTTCCTTTCCGATTATATCGTCCTTCGCTAGATTGTCAGAAGGCTGACGCGGCGACCATCCTCAAGCAATTTTGATCAAGAGACGCTTGCTCAGAGGAGCTTGACCTCGGCAAAGTCCCGAAGTCGGCCATCGGTCGGCCGGGCCGGAGATGCCGAGCGAGGGAGTGGGTGCCGATCATCCGACGAGTCCGGGCTGAATATTCTCATGGGGAGGACATATGCGGCGAATCATTGAAACGGCATGTTTGGCCGGTGCTTTTGGCGTGGCGTTGGCAGGAGTCGCGTTGCAAGGCCAGGCCGCCGACATGGCCAAAGCAATCGAATATCGTCAAAATGTCATGAAAAGCATCGGGAGCAATGTGGACAATATTGTTCTCATGATCAAAGGTCAGGTCCCCTTCAACGCGCAACACGTCGTCGTCTTTGCGGAAGACATCAACAATCTCAGTAAG
This sequence comes from Alphaproteobacteria bacterium, assembly GCA_035625915.1. Taxonomy (NCBI): domain Bacteria; kingdom Pseudomonadati; phylum Pseudomonadota; class Alphaproteobacteria; species Alphaproteobacteria bacterium. Next base: position 8,355 of record DASPOR010000176.1, read on the forward strand.
CTCATCCCGGACCTGGTGCCTCCGGGCTCCGGCCCTGAAGCCGGCGACACGCGCGCAAAGCCGGAGATCTGGCAGAAAATGGATGAGTTCAAGGCCGATGCGGAAAAGCTCACGACCGAAAGCGCCAAACTAATCGAAGTGGCCAAGGGTGGCGATCAGGCTGCCACGTTCCAACAGGCGGTGGCGATGGGCAAGGACGCCTGCGGGGGTTGCCATGAGTCTTTCCGCAAGCCAAAGGAATAACCATTCTGCTGCAATGATTAGGGCAATGTTGCAGGCGGGCGAGACCCGAAATGGCTTGCGGTTCCGTCGACGCGGGCGGGCATGCGCGTAAGGATTTTGTCGCGCGCCGGTGCCCCAAATCGGGGCTTCGCAGCCGCCGTGGTGGTTGCGTGCGCACTTTATGGGCATTTCGCGCAAGCCGAAGATACCGGCACAGCCGGCGCAGCGCCGTCGGCTGGACGCGGGGCCTACATCCTGGCTGCAGCCGGTTGCGCGGAATGTCACACGGATAAGAAAAACAATGGGCCGTTCCTTTCTGGTGGCCGCGCGCTCGCGACCCCGTTCGGCATCTTTTATTCGCCCAACATCACGCCCGATCCCGCAACAGGTATCGGCAAGTGGAGCGAAGCGGATTTCCGTCGGGCCATCCGTAGCGGCGTCGGGCCGAAGGGTGCTCATTTCTATCCGGTATTTCCCTATCCATCCTTCACCTTCATGACGGATCCCGACATCGCTGATCTTTTCGCATATCTCAAGACGGTGCCTGCCGTGACACGGCCAAACGTGCCGCACAAGGTCGGGTTCCCTTATAATGTCCGCGTCCTCATGGTGGTTTGGAATTGGCTCTATCTCAAGCGCGGGCCCTATGAACCGAATCCCGAAAAATCCGCCGAGTGGAACCGGGGAGCCTACCTTGTCCAAGCCCTTGGGCACTGCGGCGAGTGCCATACGCCGCGCACGCGGTTGGGCGCCCTCGATCGAGAAATGACACTCGCCGGAACAGACGATGGACCAGACGGCGATCACGTTCCTAACCTGACGCCGGACAAAGAGACGGGAATCGGGAAGTGGGCCCTCGAAGACATTACCTTCGCACTCCAGACCGGTCTCACGCCCGGGGGCGATTCGCTGGGTGCGAGCATGGGAGGGGTCGTCAACGAGAGTACCAGCAAATTAAGTCCCGAGGACCGAATGGCAATCGCCATTTATCTCCGCTCGCTTCCGCCAATTCAGCATCGGGTATCCAAGTCCAAGCCCAAATCGTGAGTGCGCCGATTCGGACCGGCAAGGCTCTGTTGCAACGATACTCGGTGCGTATTAGCCTTTCTTCCCGGCGACGGCTGGCGCCGCCGCTGCGAATGAGGACGCGATGAGGCGGTCGCTCATCTTAGGACTTTTGGCGATTGCGGCGACTGTTGCCGCGGCACTGTTCTTCCTTCGGTTCAGCCGCGATACGACTCAGACGACAATCTCGACAGCACCCTCGACAGAGACCGGAAGTCCGAGTGCTTCAGCACCGCAATCCGTTGCGCCAGGCGTACCACCCGCACAAACGGAAACCTCCCCGTCATTCGACGTCGTGCGCGTGGAACAAGGCCACGCCGTCATAGCCGGTCGTGCGGCTCCCGGTGCCACGGTAACCGTCCTCGATCGAGACAAACCCATCGGTCAGGTTACGGCGGACGCACGCGGCGAGTGGGTGCTGACCCCCGATGAACATCTTCCGAGCGGCAACCACGAGCTTAGTCTTTCGGCAAAGCTACCGGACGGCCGAACCCTCAATTCCGAGCGCACCGTCGTCGTCGTGGTTCCTGAATCGGGTACGGAAAGCGGCGCCCTCGCCGTTTCGATCCCCCGTCAAGGAGGAGCCGCGAGCAAAGTCCTGCAAACGCCGCAAACCGGCGGAGGTTCGTCAACCAAGCCGACATTCAGCCTCGACGCAATCGATTACGACGAAAATGGGCGGCTTGTCTTGAGTGGGCACGGTAGCGCCAAATCCTCGGTCCTTGCTTACCTCGACAATCAACTGATCGGACGCGCGGAGATCGGCGACGATGGGCAATGGAAGTTGGAGCCCTCGAAGGCGGTCGATGCCGGGTCCTACACGTTGCGTCTCGATGAAGTCGGTAATACGGGGCAGGTGACGGAGCGCCTCGCGCTGCCTTTCTCGCGCGCCGAACCGGAGCAGGTGCTGGCGGAAGGCGGGAAGATCGTCGTGCAACCGGGCAATAGCTTGTGGCGCCTCGCGCGGCGCAATTACGGCGAAGGCCCACGGTACACCATCATTTACCAAGCGAACAAGGACCGAATCAAGAACCCGGACCTCATCTATCCGGGCCAGGTATTCGTCATGCCGAAGAGCAACTGATGTGGTGCGTCCAAAATTCGCCCAATCTGGGTCCGTGACCATGAGCGAATTTTCGACTCATGACCACACGAGCAATCATTTCAATCCCATATGGCCGATTTGAAGTTCCTAATCGTATCTGCCGAGCAAATGCTAGAAACTGCAAAGCCGCCACGCCAGGGATCACGAAAAACAACCCCTCCAACCCGTGCCGAGCGGTGTTTTCCGCTTTAATTCAGTGCCTTGCCACCGGTAGAATGCGCGACCCTGCAACCACCGGGGCGCGAGCGTTGCCCACGAGCTTTGTGATTCGGATTCATCGCGAAGGCTGGCCCTTCATTCTCGCATTCGCCGCGGCGACGGCGCTGCTATTCTGGCTCAGCGTTCCACTTGGATGGCTGGGCTTGGTTCTGTCTATTTGGTGCGCGTATTTCTTCCGCGATCCGGATCGGGTTACGCCGGTGCGTGCCGGCCTTGTGATCAGTCCAGCGGATGGGGTCGTTTTACCGGTCGTCGAGGAGTCGCCGCCTGCGGAGCTCGAATTGGAATCGCAATCGCTGACGCGCGTTAGCATTTTCATGAATATCTTCGATGTGCACGTCAATCGCGCACCCTGCGATGGGCGCCTCGTGCGGCGAAGCTATCGCCCGGGTCGTTTCGTAAATGCGTCCCTCGACAAGGCGAGCGAGGATAACGAACGCATGGCGCTTCGGTTTTCGGTCGACGGTGACGGCCAGTCGACCGAACTTACGGTCGTGCAGATCGCCGGACTCATCGCGCGCCGCATCGTATGCCACGTCGACGAGGGTGCTCGAGTGCGAGCCGGGGAACGTATCGGCATCATCCGCTTCGGCAGCCGAGTCGACGTCTATCTGCCAAGCGGCATCGCACCGCTCGTCTCGGCCGGTCAGCGAGTCGTGGGCGGGGAAACCGTCATTGCGGATCTGCACAGCCGTGAGCCGCAGCGTGCGGGAGAGGTGCGCTGATGCTGGCACCGGGGCCTCGTCACCGGCTGAAAGATCTCTCCTTCAACAAACTGATCCCGAACATCTTGACGGTGCTGGCGCTTTGCGCGGGCCTCACGGCGATCCGTTTCGGACTGCAGGGCCGCTTTGAACACGCGGTCGTTTCGATCGTTCTCGCCGGAATACTCGATGCGCTCGACGGGCGGATTGCACGCATGCTCGGCGGCAGCACGAAATTTGGCGCCGAGATGGATTCGCTCGCGGACGTTGTCGATTTCGGGGTGGCGCCCGCTGTGCTGCTTTTCCAGTGGACGATGAGTGCCGCGGGCAGCATCGGTTGGGCGCTGGTGTTGCTCTATTGCGTTTGCTGCGCGCTGCGGCTGGCGCGTTTCAATACCCGCCTGGGTGCTAGCGACTTGCCGCCCTGGGCATACAAGTTTTTCACCGGTGTCCCCGCACCCGCGGCGGCCGGGCTCGTCTTGACGCCGATGATGGTGAGCTTCGAGCTTGGGTCGGCTTTCTTCGGCCACGTCTTGGTCAATGCGGTGGTTATCATCGGCGTTTCGGCCCTCATGGTCAGCCGTGTGCCGACCTATTCCGGTAAGAGCATCCGCGTGCCGCAGCGCCACGTGCTGCCCCTACTTCTTCTGGTTGGTTTGACAGCGGGCTTCGTGGTCGGAGCGCCCTGGTCAACCCTGCCCGTGTTCGCGCTTATCTATGTAGGAAGCATTCCATTCAGCTACGTCGAATTCCACCGCCTCGCGGACGAGACCGCAAAACACTACCATCCGGCGAACAGCGAAGAGTGACGGCATCTGCATATCACGGTGCCGAGCCGGTCACGATGCGAGCATGTGCGGCAAGCACGTAGCGGCCGTCCTGGATTTCCCCAGCGAATGCTTCCTCGACCGCGACCTCCAATGCGCGCTGCTTTTGCGCGGTGGCATTCGTAAGCCGGGTTCCCAGCGACATTTCCACCTGCGGCCTCCAGAAAGGCTCACCGAGGGGCATGCTGCCCGAAAGGTGCAAATCTTCCTCCTTGACGTCGACGAACCCCGCTCGATCGAAGAGGCTGGCAAGGCTGCCCGGCTCCGCAAAGCGGAAGATGACTGACATGTCATGCTGCGGATCATGACCAAGGATGCGGTCGGCCGCGGCGACGATGATACGGAACATCGTGGTATCTTCGCGCGGCCCCCATACCATGAACGCAGCACGCCCACCTGGGACGAGCACACGTTGAGCTTCCTCCAAGGCCCGTCGTGCATTCGGCACGAACATGATCCCGAAGCGGCACGTGACGCGGTCAAAACTGCGCTCGGGAAAAGGTAAAGCCTCCATATCCGCAAATTCGAAGCGCAAGTTGGCAAGGCCGCGCGCTTTGGCGCGCCTTCGCGCTCCCTCCAGCATTTCGGTCACAAGATCGCTCGCCACCACTTCACCGGCTGGGCCGATGCGTTCCGAAATCGTCAGGGCGGGTTCGCCCGCACCAGACGCGAGGTCGAGAATCTTTTGACCTGATTTCACCAGGGCGGCTGTGATGAGCGGCTCATTCAGACGCGGGGCTGTAACCGCCACGACGTCAGCCCAGCGATCCCATGCTGGGCCACGTGCGGTCCAAAAACGCCGCATGGCTTCCTTTTCCAATCCGATGTCGGGCATGCAAGTTCCCTTCCGCCATCATCGAATGGCGGCGTCGAACAGCCATCGCTACGCCATTGCCCAGAGGACAAAGCCCCTGGCGCGCGTTGGCGGCCATCGCTCCGCGCTGAGATATCCCGTCAGCGCCCGGTACATTCCCGACGGATTTTAGAGCTTTTTCTCGTGGATACCTTGTTCGGCAACGCTGGTCCTCAGATAGGCCTCGAACGGGGCCCAGCTTGCCATCGTCAATTCGGTCGCAAGGCCGGCGAGCTTGCTCGCTTCGGAGAGATACTGCTCAGTCACGGTGCGAGCCATGGACATCTGCTTCTCGAGAGCTTCACTCCAGTTGCTGCATTGAGCGATCGCTTGGCTCCCTTCGACGTGCTCCTTGAGCTGTGTGCTCGTGAAGTTGACCAATTCGCCGTTGAGCTGAGCCAGCCCCTTTAGCATGGCCTCACTCGCCTTCATGAATGCGTCAGCGTTTGCGCTGCTTAGCGCCATCAAGCGTCCATAGTCGATGTGCGGAATATTGTTGCCGGAATCTGCCTGTTTTGCTCCCTTCGTCATGACCATCTGATTCCCTCCTAAGATATGCTGCGCGACCACGTTGCGCGCGCAATCCGTGTTTCCCCGAACACAATATCCCCAGTACGTTTGAGAAGGAACGGTTACTCGGAGCGCTGGCTGCCCCGCTCGGTGTCCTCCCCAGCGATTTTGCTTATGAGAGAATCATAGTAACGTTGTGTGACCGCGACAAGTACGTCACAAGCTTCGACCTATGATTTCCTGACGGTGGACGCTTCCCTCGTATTTAATATCTTCCATGCCGAATCAATCCCTTGTGGCATCATGCCATATTGTGTCAAAATATTGACACGGTGGGGCTCAACGACCAATCACGACGCCAACGGTTCGTTAACCATATGGGGTTTAGCATGGCCCTATCGGTTGCCCAATATCATCGAGGGCCTGAATCGACATGAACGACCGCGAACACGACGCCCGGGTGGCAGCACTCTGGATCCTTCACGGCGGCGCCTGCGTGAAACTCTTACGTGCGCACGGCCGATACGATCACGCGGAGAATTTCGAAGACGCTTTGAACGAAGTGGCCTCAATCGTTGCCGACGAAGTCGGCGAGGATACGCTCAGTGCCGCAATGGACTGGGCAAGCGATCAACTCTGGGGCTCTGCCGAACATGCTGTCACTGGGACGCCAGAGCGCAAGCACCTTCACTAGTATTCATAAATACCCAGGCCCGAGGGCCCGAAGGTCCGCTGGGACGACCTATCGAATCACTGCGCGCAAGATCAGGCTTGCGCCGGTCAGCAGCAAGATTACCAACAGGCCTTTCCGAAAGACCTCTTGCGGCATGCGCTTCTGAATCGCTTGGCCGACCAGTAGTCCAGCAAAAACGGGAACGACGCTCAGGGCTGAGAGGATGAACTCTTGGCGGCCCATCGCCCCATAGATCCAAAGCGAGACGATGAGTGGAAGCGCTCCGAGGAAGAGTGCGGTCGACACGGCGCTGATGAAGAAATCTTTCGGCAGCTTGAGTGCCACCAAGTACATAAGAAGGGGCGGGCCGTAGAACGACGAGACCCCTCCGAGCAGACCGGAGACGAGCCCGACCAACGGGCTTATGAGCCTTTCATGGCGAACTGTAACCTGAAAAATACCGGGAAACCGATTAAGTACCGTGAACAAGATGAGGACCGTGCCCAGAATAAGGCCGAGCTTGCGCTCATCGAGGTCGACGAGAAGCCGCGCGCCGAAGAATAAGGCTGCAACGAGGGGCACGAAAAGCGTCCAAAAACGACTGAATACCGGGCCAAGCCGGCCACCCTGGAGAGCCTGGAACCCGTTGCTCATCACGGTCGAAACCGCGAGCGTCATGATCGCGAGAGGTACTGGAACTACTTGAGCCAGAAGTGGAACGGCGACAAGCGGCAGCCCAACGCCCAGCACACCCTTGGTAAGGCCGGCAAGCACAAGTATGCCCGTGATGAGTGCGATCTGCGTCAAAGTAAGTTGCGCAAGCACGAAAACGCCCTTTCAACCAATATTACGGAGTTTTGTGGGGAACTTGGGGAGGCCCCGAGCGCGGGGACTCTCGGCGCTACCCTTTGGGTCTCAAGCGGTCGGCGTGGGGAAGGCGGCTGCGGCAAATCGCGGATAGGTTTCGGCAAGCTCGTCACGGACCAGTCCGCGCAGGAGGGCGAGGGATTCCCCGTCGGGTGGTGGCGTCGACGGGACGCATTCGGGTTTGTCGAAGGAAAAGCCGGTATTGTCGAATATTTCCTCAAGCGAATGCCCGGGATGCACGCTTTCGAGCCTGAAGCGGCGACGCGTGCGGTCGAATGAAAAGTGGGCGAGGCCGGTCACAAGAGCGCATGGCCCGCCCGGACGATAGGTCCCCGGGGCACTTGTGCCCGGTGCCGACACGAAATCCACCTTCTCGACCAAGGCACGCCGGCTATGCTCCTCACGGAAAAGAATCACACGCGGGACGACGAAGTATAGGTAGGCCGAGCCGAACGAGCCTGGCCAGCGTACGTTTGTCGTCGGATATTCGCCTGTGCCGACAAGGTTGATGTTCGCTTGGCCGTCGATCTGGCCGCCGCCAAGGAAAAATGCGTCAATGCGCCCTTCCGCCGCGCAATCGAAAAGCTCCACGCCGCCGTTGGTGAAGAAGTTATGCCGGCGGGAGCCGAGAAGGTTGACCCGAAGCGCACTTCCCGCTTGCGCGCGCGCCAAAAGTGCTGCACTGCCCGGAATTGGCGAAGCAGCGCCAACGCACACATGCCGGCAGCCCGCCAGAAGTCGCGCCAACGTCGCAATCAAAACCTCGGTCTTGGTGTGCTCGATCATTCGGCGGCCACGGCAAGACGCTCGAGCCATTCGGCGAGCACGCGCTCGAAGCCCTCGCGCGTGCGGGCGGCCTCGACGTAACGCAGCAGTACTGCCCCATCTGCCTCGTACTGGCCCCAGAGCGCAAGCGGCCAGGCGCCGCGTTTTACTTCCGCTATCGAACTCACGTAAAGAGCCGGAATCGTGCCGGCTGCGAGGCCTTCGTCCTCGAAAAGGCTCGAATCGCTAATCGCCTCGACGGTGACAAGCGTTTGGCGTGCTGCGTGCGCCATGGTGACGAGTTCGCGGCGCCTGCCAACCCACACATTTCCTTCGCGGTCCGCAAATGGGGCGTGGAACAGAGCCAGATCGGGAGAGATCGCGGGAAACGCCGCGATTTCGTCACCTGGATTGAAAGGATTTTCGACCGTCTTCCAATCCTTCCGAACTCTCATCAGGTCGCTGCCGAGAATGCCGCGTAGCGTGGCAAAGGGAAGCCCCTTTTCGGCCGCCTGAATGGCCGCATGAATGGCAGGGCAGGTTGCATCGAGAAGACGGACGCTGCCTCGCTTCACCGCGTCCACGAACCGGGGTGCGGGTCCAAGCTCACCGAGCGTGATGGCCGAAGTCTCGATCGTTTCGACGCGACCCGCACCGATGAGGAGTTCGGCCTGAAGGCCGCTCGAAGGTACTGTGACAATGTGGAGGCCGCGCACGCCGCGACGGATGAGCGCCAGTGTGGCCGCCATCGCCACACCTGAATAATCCGCTGGAATCGCGAGCTTGGCCCCGTCCGGCACCCGTGCCGCGAGGTCATCGAGACTGCTGATCGTAACGTTCTTCATGTCTTCGGCCGCCATGGCTTTAACCCAGGCAATACCCGCGCTGTCGGCTTTTCGTTCTTCCGGCGCGCGATCGCCACGCAAAATTGGGACATATTCGAGCGGAAGGCAATATCGCGAAACCCGATGCGGTGGCCGCACGGACCGTATTGCCGATGCAATGCGGAAGGGGCTTTACGCCTGGCTTGCGGCCATGGATGATGGCCTCGCCTGTCTCGTCTCTAGTGTGGCGAATCCGAAATTCGCCACATCTGGGTGCGGGACGGGGAGCGAATTTCGGATTCGAAGCCACACTAGGAATATATTGTATCTAGTGTGGTATTCGGATTTGAAGTTCCTAAACGCGGATGCCATCAAAATGTTAGGAACTTCAAATCCACCACTCTAGGTAGGGGTTCAATGCCACCCACGGCGCCAGAGGTCGCCCACGACTGGGCGCGTGATGCCCTCGATGTGCTGCGCAACTATGGTGTAACCCAAGTGGCGACCGTGCCCGATGCCGGCCTCACGCGGTTACTCGATCTCATTCGCGACGAGCGAACAATGCGCCTTGTGACCCTTACGAGCGAGGAGGAAGGCGTGGGCCTTGTGAGCGGTGCTTGGCTGGGAGGTGGGCGCTCGGCACTCCTCATGCAATCGAGCGGGGTCGGCAACTGCATCAACACACTCTCCCTGCCGTCACTTTGCGGCATCCCATTGCTCATGATCGTGACCATGCGAGGCGAGTGGGGCGAGTTCAATCCCTGGCAAGTACCCATGGGTCAAGCTGTGCGGCCGGCGCTTGCGGCCATGGGCGTCAGGCTTTTTGAGGTCTTTCGCGCGGAAGAAGCCGGGGAAATCGTCGCGGCGGCGGCACGCCTTGCCTTCAGCGGCGGACTCCAGGCGGCCGTGCTTATCACCCAGCGCATGCTGGGTGCGAAACCGTTCAAAGAGGAGTGAGGGGGAGTTCGCGTGCTCAACCGCCGCAGCTTGATTGCCGAACTTCTGAAGTCGCGGGGCGATGCACTCGTCGTCACGGGCCTCGGCTCGCCTACGTATGACGTGGCGGCAGCGGGCGACGATGCCCGCAATTTTTATCTTTGGGGGGCGATGGGCAGTGCGGCGATGGTCGGCCTCGGCCTCGCGTTGGCGCAACCGAATCGGCGAATCGTCGTCATCACGGGCGATGGCGAACTCTTGATGGGTATCGGCTCCCTTGCAACGATCGCGGTGCAAAAGCCGGGCAATCTCTCGATTCTTGTCCTCGATAACGAAGCATTCGGCGAAACCGGTCGACAGGCGGGACTGACGGGACAAGGGGTCGACCTCTGCGCGCTCGCGCGTGCTGCGGGCTTTGTCGCGACACGCACAGTCGAGCGTGCAAGCGACACAAGTGCGCTGACCGAGCTTTTGTTTCGTGTGCCGGGGCCTGCATTTGGCGTTGCCAAAGTCAAGTTGGAAGTCGAGCCGTTGGTGATGCCCGAACGCGACGGAAGATATCTTACCCAGCGCTTCCGAATGGCTCTCTTGGGTGCCGAACACGCCGTAACGTAAGCGGGTGGCGTGCCAGGGCATTTCGTTACGCAACACTCATCCAGCTTGACGCCAACGGCGGCCTACCGCCACTATGTGCGCGCGATGGTCCCCGGACTTCGGGGACAATAGGGAATGCGGTGCGGCCTTTTGGCAAAACCTTGCCAAGGCCAACGCCGCGGCTGCCCCCGCAACTGTAAGCGGCAGGCCGGCACCGAGCAGCGCCACTGGGAAACCGGGAAGGCGGGTGCCACAGGCGACGAGCCGCAAGCCAGGAGACCTGCCATCGCGAACCTTTGCGAAGCGACCCGGACGGGGTGTGCCGGTGAGCGGGAGCGATCCACTCTCCTCCTCCATCGACCCACCTCATGGCTCAGTGACGAGCCCCTGGTCGGTACGTCCGCAAGGGTAGGAATCGACCGGCCGGCCCGAGGCAAGACCTATGCGCGTCAAATTCATTCGCCAATGCACCGTTCGCACCGGCAAATATTCAAGCTCCGGTCGAGCCGCTTAATGACGGATCGAACGTCATTGCCCCCCGTGACACTGGTGCTCGGAGGCGCGCGTTCTGGCAAGAGCCGCTACGCCGAACAGCTGGTCGAGGGCCGGCCAGGCGATTGCATCTACCTTGCGACCGCGGAGGCGAGGGACGTCGAAATGGCGCATCGGATCGAAGTGCATCGCGCACGACGCGGCAAGCGATGGGCGACGGTGGAAGCACCCCTCGATCTCGTTAAGGCCCTCAATGCACATTGTCGGCCGGGGGCAGCCGTGCTTGTGGACTGTTTAAGCCTGTGGCTCTCGAATCAGATTGGCGAGGGGAGAGATCCGCTTCGCGAATCTGAAGCACTCGTCTCGGCACTGCCGACTCTCGGCGGCCCCGTTGTGTTCGTGTCAAACGAGGTCGGGCTCGGCATTGTGCCAGACAACGAGTTGGCGCGGCATTTTCGCGATCATGCCGGCTATCTTCATCGGGCCGTGGCGGCCGCGGCGCAATCGGTTGCACTCGTAGTTGCCGGCTTGCCACTCAAGCTGAAACCAGCAGAAGAGACAATTCCATGAGCGAGACAACGAACGGCAAATTGCCCGCCACGATCATCACAGGATTCCTTGGAGCCGGCAAAACGACGCTCATTCGCCATCTCTTGCGGACTGCGAACGGCAGGCGTTTAGCGCTTATCATCAATGAATTCGGCGACATGGGAATCGATGGCGAAATCCTCAAGGCTTGCGGCGACGCCGCGTGCGAGGAGGATGACATTATCGAGCTTGCAAACGGATGCATCTGCTGCACCGTCGCGGACGAATTTCTTCCGACTATGCAAGCCCTGTTGGCGCGTCCCATGCGGCCGGACCATATCATCATCGAGACATCCGGCCTGGCACTTCCAAAACCGCTCGTTCAAGCGTTCAACTGGCCCGATATCCGCACGCGCGTGACGGTCGACGGTGTTGTCACCGTCGTCGATTCCGCCGCCGTCGCGGAGGGCCGCTTCGCGGCCGATCTTGCGCGTCTTGCGGCTCAGCGCGCCGCCGATCCCAACCTCGATCACGATAGCCCGCTCGAGGAGCTGTTCGATGACCAGCTTGCGTGCGCCGATCTCGTCGTGCTCAACAAGTCCGACCTTCTCGACGCCGCCGCCCTTGCGCGGGTCGCCGGCCAAATTGCGGGCCAGCTCGGCCCGTCCGCGAAGCTCGTGCCCGCTCGCCACGGCGAGGTCGACCCCGTCGTGCTGCTCGGACTAGGCATTGGGACGGAAGTCGATATCGAGCAGCGGAAATCGCATCACGACGACGAGGCAGAGCACGATCATGACGAATTCGAATCCTTTTCCGTCCCGATTGGCGAGCTCGCCTCGCCGTCCGGACTCCTCGATAAAATCAAGGCCCTGCTGGTGAACCACGAAATCCTGCGCCTCAAGGGCTTCGCGGCAATCAAGGACAAACCGATGCGACTTGTCATTCAAGCTGTCGGCGCCAGGTTGCAGCATTATTACGACCGAGATTGGCGTGTCGGAGAGGTGCGCGGAGGTCGATTGGTCGTTATCGGCCAACGAGGGCTCGACCAAGACCGAATTCGCGCTGTACTCGAGGCTTGAGGAGTAGGGGACAATGCACCTGCTCGCCGCAACACCGGGCAGTATTCTCGACGGCTCCCAAGCCATCGATCTTGGGCAATCGCCCGGCGAGGTTGTGCTGCTGTCCGCCGCAGACACGGAGATCGCGGCGCTGGCGGCGGCTTACGCACAGCTTGCGGCCCCTTTGCCGACGTTGCGCCTTGCGAATGTAAGGCATCTCGGTCACAACCTCTCAGTTGATCTCTACATTGAGAGCGTTGTGCGGCACGCCAAGATCGTGGTGGTTCGCCTCTTGGGTGGGGTCAGTTACTGGTCCTATGGCGTCGAGCGACTAGTTGCAACATGCAGCGAGAGAAGCATCCTCCTCGCACTCGTGCCCGGCGACGATCAGCCGGATGCGGAGCTCGCGAACCTTTCGAACCTCGCACCCCACGCTTATGGTCGATTATGGCGATATCTCCTCGAAGGTGGGCTCGATAACGCCCGCAATTTCTTGCACTACGCGGCTGCCCTCATCGGTTATGGAACCGAGTGGCTGGAGCCGGTGCCGCTCTTGCGCGCGGGACTTTACTGGCCGGGTAAAGGGCGCCCCGAACTTGCCGATCTTCGAACAGTCTGGCGAAAAGACGCACCCACAGTAGCGGTGATCTTCTATCGCGCCCTCTTGCAAGCGGGGGATCTAGCACCCATTGACGCCCTCATCGATGCACTAAAACGCCGCGGGATCAACCCACTTCCGATTTACGTGGCAAGCCTCAAGGACCCGGTTTCGGCAGATCTCGTGCGCACTCTCCTCCGCGCGTCGCCCCCCGCTGCGATCCTCAATGCGACCGGCTTTTCGGTCGCCAGTATCGGTGGCGCAAGCATCGGTGCTCGTGTCGCGACACCATTCGAAGAGGCAGATTGTCCAGTCATTCAGGTGGTGCTTGCCGGCGGAACCGAGCGCCAATGGCGCAGTGGTACGCGTGGGCTCTCCGCGTCTGACCTTGCGATGAACGTGGCTTTGCCCGAGGTCGATGGGCGTATACTCGGCCGGGCGATTTCGTTTAAGAGCGAGGCGCAACCCGATCGCTTGACGCAATGCCCGATCGTAGTCCACGCGCCGATATTGGATCGCGTCGAATTCACAGCCGACCTTGCGCTCAAATGGTCGCGCCTACGCCAAACCGCGGTCGGCGAGCGCCGGGTCGCCGTCGTGCTCGCCAACTATCCGAACCGCGATGGACGTCTCGGCAACGGCGTTGGGCTGGACACACCGGCGGCCACGATCAAAGTCCTTCGGTCGCTGTCGGGTGCTGGCTATCGCCTCGAAAATATCCCACCGAGCGCTAGCGCCCTGATCGCTCGCCTAAGCGAGGGACCGACCAACAACCTCAAATCGCGGAAGGTGCGGCAGGGCGGAATCCCTTATCCCTTGTCAGACTATGCGGCCTGGTTCGAAAGGCTCCCAGCGCGTGTGCGCGACGACGTAACGTCAAGATGGGGAGAACCGCAAGACGACCCCTTCGTGCGGGGGAAATACTTTCGTCTCGCGGCATGTTCGTTTGGCAATGTCGTCATCGCGATCCAACCGGCACGCGGCTACAACATTGATCCTCAGAGGACTTATCACGATGCTGCTCTCGTGCCGCCCCACGGCTATCTCGCCTTCTATGCGTGGCTTCGGGAATTATTCGATGCGCACGCCGTGGTCCATATGGGCAAGCACGGCAACCTCGAATGGCTGCCTGGCAAGGCGTTGGCGCTTTCGGCGGAATGTTATCCCGAAGTTGCTTTCGGCCCGTTACCACATCTCTATCCCTTCATTGTCAACGATCCCGGCGAGGGCAGTCAGGCGAAGCGGCGTGCACAGGCGGTCATCGTCGATCATCTCACCCCACCGCTGACACGGGCAGAATCCTATGGGCCGCTCGTGGAACTCGAGCAACTTGTCGATGAGTATTACGAGGCCGCCGGGGTCGATCCGCGCCGGTTGAAGCTGCTGGCGGAGCAGATTCTTGAGCTTGCGCGCCGGATAGGGCTCGATCGCGATTGTGGCATCGATGACGGGGATCGGCCGCAGGCCGCACTTGCAAAGCTCGATAACTACCTTTGTGAGCTCAAGGAGCTTCAAATCCGCGATGGTCTTCACGTCTTCGGCGAGGCCCCGCATGGGCAGCAGCTAACCGATCTACTCGTGGCCCTTGCTCGTCTTCCGCGCAGTCGAGGAGAAGGTAAGGACGCCTCGCTCCTGCGTGCACTCGCAGCCGATCTCGGCGTGGCGACCGATTTCGATCCGCTGGATTGCCGGATGGGCGAGCCTTGGACTGGATCGCGTCCGTCGGAACTCGATGGGCCGGGAATTTGGCGCACCAAGGGCGACACGGTCGAACGCCTTGAGCAACTGTCGCAAGCACTGGTCTCGTCCACGCGCACGGCCGATCGTGCCTGGCGTCGGACGAGTGCGGTGCTCGAAATGATCGAGAAGGAATTGCGCCCGATGCTTGAATCCTGCGGCAGACGCGAGATCGCTGGTCTGCTCGCGGGACTGGACGGCCGCTTCGTGGAACCCGGATCGTCCGGCGCTCCGACGCGCGGCCGGCTTGACGTATTGCCGACCGGGCGAAATTTCTACTCTGTGGATAGCCGCACGGTGCCCACCCCCGCAGCCTGGCAGCTCGGCTGGAATTCGGCGGCCCTTGTCATCGAGCGATTTCGTCAGGACCAAGGAACCTGGCCGAAGTCGCTTGCACTGTCTGCCTGGGGTACCGCGAACATGCGCACAGGCGGGGACGATATTGCCCAGGCGCTTGCGCTTATGGGCGTGCGACCGACTTGGGATGCCGCATCTCGTCGTGTGACCGGTTTCGAGATCCTGCCGCTCTCGATACTCGATCGTCCGCGAGTCGACGTGACGCTGCGTGTCTCCGGCTTCTTCCGCGACGCCTTCCCATCGCAGATCGACCTCATCGATTCGGCCGCCCGCGCAGTCGCCGCACTTGACGAAGCGCCGGAGCTGAACCCGCTCGCCGCGCGGGTAGCGCTCGATGCAGCCCACCTCATGTCGCAGGGCAACGACGAGGAGTCCGCGCGACGACGTGCGGGCTTCCGCGTCTTCGGCTCGAGACCCGGCGCCTATGGTGCCGGTTTGCAGGCCCTCATCGACGAGCGGGGCTGGCAGGACGACGGCGATCTTGCGCGCGCCTACCTTGCGTGGGGCGGTTATGCCTACGGCGCCGGCGCCCAAGGCTCCGCCGAACACCGCCTTTTCCAGACGCGCCTTTCGGCCGTTGAGGGTGTGCTCCACAATCAAGACAATCGCGAGCACGATCTTCTCGACTCCGACGATTACTATCAATTCGAAGGCGGCATCACCGCGACGGTGCGGCATTTTTCCGGCCGGCAGCCCGCCGTCTATCACAATGACCATGCGCGCCCCGAAAGGCCTCAGGTGCGCTCGCTGGACGAAGAGGTCGCTCGCGTGGTCCGTGCGCGAGTCGTCAATCCCAAATGGATCAAGGGTGTGATGCGCCATGGGTACAAGGGTGCTTTCGAGATGGCGGCGACCGTGGACTATATCTTCGCCTTCGCTGCCACGGCGCGCGCGGTCCGCGACCACCATTTCGACGCCGTCTATGAGGCCTACCTGGCCGATGACGATGTGCGCGGATTTCTTCTCGAAAACAACCCCGCTGCGGCACAAGAGATTGCCGAGCGACTGATCGAAGCGCAGGAGCGTGGTCTGTGGCGGCCTCGTTCGAATTCGGCCTATCCGCATCTAGCATCGCTGGCCAATCGGTCGATGGAGAATGCGCGGTGATCGAACAGCCCGACGAAGCCGAGCTCAATGCCCGCGCCAACGAGAAGGCGCGCAAGCGCAAGGAAGCACGGGCGCGCATGCTCGCGACCAAGACCATCGAGAAAGGTCTTCTTATCGTTCACACGGGAAAGGGCAAAGGCAAATCGACCGCAGCCTTCGGGCTTGCCATCCGTGCGGTCGGAAATGGCATGCGCGTGGGCATTGTCCAATTCGTGAAGGGCAAATGGGACACGGGAGAGCGACACGTGTTCGAACGCTTTCCCGATCAAGTCGACATTCGGACAATGGGCGAGGGTTTCACCTGGGAAACGCAAGACCGCGCCCGCGACATAATGGCGGCGACGGCGGCTTGGGAAACCTCGCGCACGATGATCGATGCCTGCAAGGGATCGAGCCCCAAATACCACCTCGTGATACTCGACGAGCTTAATATCGTCCTGCGGTACGGCTACCTGCCACTCGAGGACGTGGTGGCGTTCCTTGCACAAAAGCCCGCAGCACTTCACGTCGTCGTCACCGGGCGAAACGCCAAGCCCGAACTTATCGAGATTGCCGACCTCGTGACGGAAATGACGCTTGTCAAGCATCCATTCTTGGCAGGCGTCAAGGCTCAGAAGGGGATCGAATTCTGATGAACGCAAATGGTCCGAGAACGCCGGCGCTCATGCTCCAAGGAACGGGTTCGGATGTCGGGAAGTCGTTGCTCGCGGCGGGGCTTTGCCGGGCTTATGCGCGACGCGGCCTCACAGTGCGCCCGTTCAAGGCCCAGAATATGTCCAACAATGCCGCCGTGACCATCGACGGGGGCGAGATCGGTCGTGCACAAGCCCTTCAGGCGAGGGCCTGTCGCACGGCGGCGACGACCGACATGAATCCTGTCCTTTTGAAGCCGCAAGGCGAAATCGGCGCACAGCTTGTATTGCAAGGGAAGATCTTCGCAAGCGTCACGGCACGAGAATATCAACGCCTTCGTTCCTCCCTTCTTCCAAAGGTGCTCGAATCCTTCCGCCGGAATGCGCATGGCGTCGATCTGGTGCTGGTCGAGGGTGCCGGTAGCGCCGCCGAAACAAATTTGCGCGAAGGCGACATCGCGAACATGGGATTTGCAGAGGCGGCCGATCTGCCTGTGGTGCTCATTGGAGATATCGAGCGTGGCGGCGTCATCGCGCAAATCGTCGGTACGCACGTTCTATTGTCGGAAGGCGAGCGTTGTCGGCTCAAGGGCTTCATCGTCAATAAGTTCCGTGGCGATCCCTCCTTATTCGACAGCGGGCTTTCGGAAATCGTCGATCGCACCGGCCTGCAAGGCTTCGGCGTCGTGCCGTGGTTCGAGGGAGCCGGCTACCTTCCGGCCGAGGACTCCCTGGCGCTGGCGCCCCGCCGCCGCGAGGCGACACGGCCGATAAAGATCGTGGCACTTGCGTATCCGCGTATTGCGAACTTCGACGATTTCGATCCGATCAGGGCCGAACCCGACGTTTCGTTCATATTCCTGCGCGGGGGCGAAGCCGTGCCTGGCGACTCAGATCTCGTCATCCTGCCGGGCTCGAAGGCAACCCTCTCCGACCTGGCATTCCTGCGCGCGCAGGGTTGGGATATCGACCTCTTGGCGCACCGCCGGCGCGGGGGCGCCGTTCTCGGTATTTGTGCTGGCTATCAAATGCTCGGCACGAGCGTTGCCGATCCCGAGGGAATCGAAGGCCCCGCGGCCAAGCTCGCCGGCCTTGGCATGCTCGACGTCGAAACGGTCATGTCCGCCGAGAAGAGCCTCGTTGCAGTCACCGGGCGGGAGGTCGCGAGTGGCCTGCCTCTCTCGGGGTATGAAATGCACGTCGGGCGAACCACCGGCGAAGGTATGGCGCGCCCAATGTTGTCGCTGTCGGCCGGTCCCGATGGCGCGGTTTCGAAGGATGGACGCGTCATGGGTTGCTATGTCCACGGCGTGTTTGCAGCGGATGCGTTTCGCCGCGCGTTTCTGAAACGGCTCGGGGAGAATCTTGAAAGCGATGTAGCCTATGAAGCATCGGTCGACGCGACTCTCGACAGGCTGGCGGATCACCTGGAAGGACACCTCGATCTAAACGCGATGCTGGCGATCGCTCGCCGCGAGGAACATGCCGCCGCTGTGTTGAGCGGCACGGGCGACAAGTCACGGAGGACCGGATGAATAGCAAAATCGGCGTCATGCTGTGCGGCCACGGCAGTCGCGATCTGGGCGCGATCGAGGAATTCGCTGCCGTGGCGCGGAAGCTGCGATTGCGACTCGCCCACTATGAGCTCGAGTGGGGCTTTCTCGAGTTCGCCGAACCGATCATACGGGACGGCCTCGACAAGCTCGTGGAACGGGGTTGCCGGAAGATTCTTGCGGTGCCCGGCATGTTGTTCGCAGCCGGTCACGTGAAGAATGACGTGCCGTCGGTCCTCAATCGCTATCAACGTGAACATGAAGGTCTGTCGATCGAATTCGGCCGCGATCTCGGCATTGACCCTAAAATGATGCAGGCTGCGGCGGCATCGATCGAAACGGCCCGCGCCAAGGCCGATGGTGCTGTCTCGGTCCACGACACGATGCTCGTCGTCGTCGGCAGGGGGACATCCGATCCCGACGCAAACTCCAATGTCGCCAAGGTCATGCGACTCCTCTGGGAAAGTTTCGGCTTTGGTTGGGGCGAAACCGCCTATTCGGGCGTGACGTTTCCGCTGGTGGAGCCAGCGCTCGAACGCGCTGCCCGACTAGGGTTCAAGCGGATCATCGTGTTTCCCTATTTCCTCTTCTCCGGCGTCCTTGTGAGCCGCATTTACGATCACACCGACATCGTGGCGGCACGGCACCCGCAAATCCAATTCGTCAAGGCGCCCTACCTCAACGATCACCCGATGGTGCTGGAAACGTTCTGCGACCGAATCGACGAAATCCTCGTCGGCACCGGCAACATGAATTGCCAGATGTGCAAATACCGGGTCCAGATGCTCGGCTTCGAGGACGAAGTGGGGCTCGCGCAAGAAAGCCACCACCATCACGTGGAGGGGATTGGCGCCAATGGCAGGGACGAAGCAACCCACGCTCATCACCACGGCGCTGGACACGATCACCACTACGATCACGACCATGACCATGCCCACGATCCCGGCCATCACCATCCCTACCCCCATGCGGATCATCCGCTCGGCCCGGTGACTCTCAAGAAAAATGCAAAGCGGGAGTGACGAGATGATCGAATACGTCCGGGATCCACGCGATATCTACCGGCGTTCCTTCGCGGCAATCCGCGCGGAAGCGACACTCGCGCGGCTGCCGACGAGTCTCGAGCCCGTCGCCGTGCGCCTCATTCACGCGTGCGGGATGACCGACATCATTGACGATCTGGCATTCGCCGATGATGTCGCCGATTCCGCCCGCCGCGCGTTGACGAACGGCGCTCCGGTGCTGTGCGACAGCCGAATGGTCGCCGAGGGGATCGTCGAGGCACGGCTGCCCGCGCGAAATGCCGTCGTTTGCACACTGGGCGAACCGGCACTTGCGACGACCGCCACGACCCTGGGCACGACGCGTTCGGCCGCCGCCGTTGAGTTCTGGCGCCCGCAGCTCGACGGCGCTGTCGTCGCGATCGGGAATGCACCAACCGCACTCTTTCACCTGCTCGAACTCTTGGACCAAGGTGCCGCGAAGCCTGCGGCCATCCTGGCGTTTCCCGTCGGTTTTGTGGGTGCCGTTGAATCGAAGGCCGAACTTGCGGCGAACTGCCGGGGTACGCCTTTTTTGACGCTGCTTGGCCGACGGGGTGGCAGCGCCCTTGCGGCTGCGGCTGTGAACGCATTGGCGTCGTGGAACGAGTATCCGCCATGAAGTGGCTTTCGGTGGTGGGCATTGGGGAAGAGGGACTTGCGGGGTTGACGCCGTCGGCGCGGTCACTCGTCGATGGTGCCAAGGTACTGGTCGGCGGTGCGCGGCACCTCGCAGTCGTTCCGTTGGATGGCCGCGAACGCCTTGCCTGGATGTCGCCCTTGTCGGCCACGATAGACGATATCGTCCGGCGGCGCGGAACGGCCATTTGTGTGCTGGCCACCGGGGATCCGATGCATTATGGCGTCGGTGTGGCGCTCGCGCGCCGCATTCCAGCGGAGGAGATGGCGATCATCCCATCGCCGTCAGCCGTAAGCCTCGCCTGCGCGCGGCTTGGCTGGGCCGTTGCGGACGTGGTGGCACTCACCCTCCATGGCCGGCCGCTCGAGCTTCTCAACGCCTATCTCCAACCGGGTGCGCGTTTGGTAATCCTGAGCGATGGCAAGAAGACGCCCGCAGCAGTCGCGGGATTGCTCCGTTCGGGCGGCTTTCGCATGAGCCGCATGTGGGTGCTCGAGCACATGGGCGGGCCGGAAGAACGCGTTGTCGCCGGCACCGCCGAGACCTGGAAAGCGCTTGATATCGCCGATTTTAATACAGTTGCGATCGAGTGCGCCGCAGATACGGCCTTGCCGGTTCTGCCGCGTATTCCTGGCCTGCCGGATAGCGCCTTCCATCATGATGGCCAACTCACGAAGCAGGAAGTGCGCGCGATAACGCTTGCTGCACTCGCACCCATACCGGGCCAACTCCTGTGGGATGTGGGTGCTGGATGCGGCTCCGTCGCTATTGAGTGGATGAGAACGCATCACACCTGCCGTGCGGTCGCAATCGAGCGGGATGCCGACCGGCGGCGAAATATTGCGGACAATGCATCGGCGCTGGGTGTGCCGGGTCTCGACGTCGTTGCCGGCGAGGCGCCCGATGCGCTGAAGGCGCTGCCACAACCGGACGCCGCCTTCGTTGGCGGCGGGCTTTCGTCCGCGGGTGTGGTGGAGAGCTGCTGGTCGGCGCTCAAGCCCGGGGGGCGTCTCGTCGCCAATGCCGTGACGATCGAAGGCGAGGCCGAACTCGTTGCATGGCAAGGCCGGACGGGCGGCGCTCTCACGCGAATTGCGATTTCGCGCGCCGAGCCGGTTGGAGGCTTTCACGGTTGGCGGCAGTCGATGCCGGTCACGCAACTCGCGGCCACCAAACGGTGAGCGCCGCCGGCACATTATATGGCCTTGGCGTCGGCCCGGGCGATCCGGAGCTGCTGACACTCAAGGCGCTGCGCATAATCCGCACTGCGCCCGTGATCGCTTACCCCGCGCCCGAGCACGGCGACAGTTTCGCCCGCCGGATCGTGTCGGGCTACCTTTCGCCGGCGAAACACGAGATACCCATACGCATCCCCATGGTGAGCGCGAGATTCCCGGCTGAAGAAATTTATGATGAGGCCGCCGCGAAGATCGACGAATATCTGATGCAGGGCGACGACGTGGCCGTTTTGTGCGAAGGAGATCCATTCTTTTACGGCTCCTTCATGTATCTCTTCGGAAGATTGGCTGAGCGTCACACGACCGAGGTCGTTCCCGGCGTTTCCTCGCTGGTCGCTTGCGCCTGCGTTGCGCACATGCCGCTTGCCGCACGCAACGACGTGTTGACGGTGGTCCCGGCACCTCTCGACGAAGGGGCGCTTGCGGCCAGGCTTGAAGGTGTCGAGGCAGCCGCGATCATCAAGCTGGCACGGCATTTCGCCAAAGTACGGCGTGTGCTCGACCGTCTCGGGTTGTGCGAGAATGCGCGCTATATCGAGCATGCGAGTGCGGCGAACCAACGCATCCTGCCGCTCAACGCGGTTCAGGATGCGGAGGTCCCGTATTTTTCGATGATCCTCGTCCATCGGCGGGGGCAAGCTTGGCGATGAGCAGGGAAATCGCGGTTGTCATCCTCGGTGAAAGCGCCGCACCGCTTGCCCGTAAACTGGTTGGCGCGTTGCCCGGCGCGCGTCTTCACGGCCTTGCAAATCGGGTTCCGACCGCGGATGTGGCGTTCGCCGACGTCGCCGGTCACGTTCAAGCACTCTTCGAGGCAGGGTCGTCGATCGTCGCGATATTTGCGACGGGCGCACTCATCCGGATACTCGCCCCGCTCCTTGCAGTTAAAGAGCGGGAATCCCCTGTCATCGCTGTCGCCGAGGATGGGAGTTCCGTCATTCCCCTTCTTGGCGGGCATCGCGGAGGGAACGCGCTTTCGAAAGAGATCGGGAGCCTCCTCGGTGTTGCACCAGCAATCACGACCGCGAGCGAGTTGCGTTTTTCCGTCGCGTTCGACGAGCCGCCGGCCGGCTATCGCCTCGCAAATCCGGAGCACGTAAAGCCCTTCACCGCGGCTCTTCTCGCAGGCGAAGGCGTGCGCCTCGATGGTGCAGCACCTTGGCTTCTAGATAGCAAGATTATGATCGATCCAGCCGGACCGCTGTCAATCGCGATAACGGATGAAATCCGGCAGGGCGGACCCCGTTCGCTCGTCTACCATCCCACAACGGTTGCCATCGGCGTTGGTTGCGAGCGCGGGACAGAGTCCGAGGAATTGGCGGCACTGGTGCGGCAATCCCTGGAGGAGGTAAAAGTCGCCGGAGGGTCGGTTTCGGGCATATTCTCGCTCGACATCAAGGCGGATGAACCGGCAGTTCGAGCGATTGCGGATTCGCTTTGCGTGCCCACGCGCTATTTCACCGCTGCGGAGCTGGAACGCGAAACGCCGCGACTCGCCAATCCCTCCGAGCGCGTCTTCCGTGAAGTCGGCTGCCACGGCGTGGCGGAAGCTGCAGCACTCGCGGCGACAGGTGCGGGCGGCATCCTGATCCTTCCCAAGCGTCGGTCGGGGCGGTCGACTTGCGCGCTCGCGCGGGCGCCGGCACCATTCGATGGATCGCGCATCGGTCGGCAGCGGGGGAGGTTACTTGTCGTTGGTATCGGACCCGGCGGTCGTCAATGGATGACCCCGGAGGCAATGTCGTTCATTGCCGCGGCAAGCGATGTCGTCGGCTACAGCCTTTATCTCGATTTACTCGGCCCACTCCCCCGTGGCACGGCTCGGCACGAGTTTCCCCTTGGTCAGGAGGTCGAGCGCGTGGATTCGGCCCTCGATCTCGCGGCGGAAGGTCGCACGGTTGCCCTCGTATCCTCGGGCGACCCCGGGGTCTATGCCATGGCTTCGCTTGTATTCGAGCGCATCGAGCGCGGTGCGCCAGCTTGGCGGCCGATCGAGGTGCGCGTCGCACCCGGCATCACGGCGATGCAGGCCGCGGCCGCCCGAATCGGGGCGCCGCTCGGTCATGATTTCTGCGCGATTTCGCTTTCCGATCTCCTAACGCCGTGGCCCATTATCGAACGCCGACTGCGCACAGCCGCCGAGGGCGATTTCGTCATTGCCCTTTATAATGTCGTCTCGCGCCGCCGTACCCGGCAATTCGATCGGGCACGAGAGATTCTTCTCCAGCATCGGGCCAGCGATACGCCCGTGGTGCTCGCACGAAATTTGGGTCGCATCGGCGAAGCGATACGAGTCGTCGATCTTGCCGCATTGCGGCCGAGCGATGTCGACATGCTGACGCTCGTCCTCATCGGAAGCTCGTCCACTCGGCGCTTCGTGCGCGGCGACGGCACCGTCCGGGTTTACACGCCGCGCGGCTACGATCGGCAGAGCGAGGCGGAGGTTGCCGAATGACGGTCCACTTCATTGGCGCTGGGCCCGGGGCTCCAGACCTCATCACAGTACGCGGACGCGACTTGATTTCCCGCTCACCGGTTTGCCTCTATGCGGGTTCGCTCGTGCCGGTCGAAATCGTCGGGTATGCGCCAAGGGGCGCACGGATCGTAGACACGGCGCCGTTAACGCTCAACGAAATCGTCGACGAAATGGCGGCGGCTCATGCCAGAGGGGACGATGTAGCGAGGGTGCACTCGGGCGATCCGTCACTTTACGGTGCGATCGCGGAACAGATGCGCCGGCTCGAAGCCCTCGACATCGACTACGACGTGACGCCGGGCGTTCCGTCCTTCGCGGCGGCGGCGGCGGCACTCAAATGCGAACTGACCTTACCCGAGGTAAGCCAGACCGTGATCCTCACCCGCACCCAGATGGAGGCGTCGGCCATGCCGCCGAACGAGGATCTCGCTCTCCTTGGACGAGCGGGGGCGACGCTGGCGATCCACCTTTCGATCCGTAACATCAAGGCCATCGTACGCGTGCTCGGCCCGCTCTACGGCGCCGACTGTCCGGTCGCCGTTGTCTATCGTGCAAGCTGGCCGGATGAGATGCTGATTCGCGGCACATTGGGCGACATCGCTGCAAAGGTGCGTGCCGCCAAGCTCACGCGCACGGCACTTGTCCTGGTCGGCCGCGTGCTCCAGTCGCGGGACTTCCGGGATAGCGCGCTCTACGACCCTGCTCACGCCCACGTGCTGCGACCGAAGCCGACAACGGCCCCGACGAAGGCTAAGGAAACCGGCGCATGACCCAATCGAAGGCCGCGTCCACTTGGTCAACCTGTTCCGCCGGTGGCAGCACTGGTCGACGAATCATGACCACAGGGATGGCTAATCCACGTGCCGCGGCGATTTTGGCATAAGTGCTTCCGCCGCCGCTGTTCTTGCTGACGAGCGATTCGATGCGATGCTGCACCATGAGCGATCGTTCCGCCTCCACGGTGAATGGCCCCCGGCCGGTGACGACCTCGAATTGGGCGAGGGGAACGCCGGCCGAGGGCCGTTCGATCAGACGGACCAGGAACCAGGTACAAGGCATGCCCGCGAAAGCGTCGAGTCCTTGCCGGCCGATCGTGAGAAAGACCCGCTTGCCGAGATCGCCAAGGACAACGGCCGCATGCCGTGTGTCATCGACATCGATCCAGCGGTCTCCATCCGTCGGCTGCCAAGGCTCACGCACCAGCATGAGCAAGGGTCGCCTTGCCATCGCGGCGGCCTCGGCTGCGTGGCGAGAAATGCGCGCGGCGAAGGGGTGGGTCGCGTCCACGATCATGTCGATTCGCGCGGCCTCGAGATATGCGGCAAGTGCCTCAATGCCGCCGAAGCCGCCAATTCGGACCGAACCTTCCGGCATTTCGGGCTGGCTCGTTCGTCCGGCGAATGAGGTGATGACCTCTAGTCCCGGAAATTCTGAACACCGTGCGGCGAGTGCCGTGGCTTCCGCCGTGCCGCCGAGGATAAGGAGACGCCTCGACTTAGCCATCGCTTTTTCCGACGAGGACGCCGTTGCGATCGAAAATCGCGACATCGACCGCGACTGGCGCACCTTCCAGAACGCCGAGTGCAACTGCACGCGCTCGGGATGCGATGAGATCGCCAATCGGACAGTCGCAGGCGCGTGCGAGTTCCAGTGCCTCGAGCGCGCTGTTTGCCGCTTCTGCCTTGGCAACGATCCAGTCGTCCGCGCCCAATTCACGCATACGCTCTGCAACCCATTTCCGATCGACCTGGCTGCGCCCGGAATGAAGGTCGAGGTGCCCTTGCGCGAGCTTTGCGATCTTGCCGAAGCCGCCGGCAATGGTGAGACGGGGGAGCGGATGGCGCCGCAAATATTTGAGAAGCCCGCCCGCGAAATCACCCATATCGAGAAGGGCGGTGTCCGGCAGCTTGAGAAGGCCTTGAACAGCGCGCTCGGACGTCGAGCCGGTGGAGCCGGCGACGTGGCTGAGGCCCGCCGCCCGCGCCACATCGACACCGCGCTGGATCGAATGAATCCAGGCCGAGCAGGAATACGGGATTACCACGCCCGTGGTGCCGAGAATGGAAATTCCACCGACGATTCCGAGCCGTGGATTCCAGGTCTTGCGGGCAATCGCTTCGCCACCGGGGACTGCGATTTCTACGTCGACGTCTTCCGTTCCACCAAGGGCACGCGCCACCTCGGCAATCGCCGCTCGTATCATCTCCCGCGGCTTCGGGTTGATGGCGGGTTCGCCCGGCGGAAGGGGCAGGCCCGGTTTGGTTATCGTCCCAACGCCCTCGCCCGCGCGAAAGACCACGCCGGAGCCGGCCGCACCCTTCTGCAACGTCGCGACGATGAGCGCCCCGTGGGTCACGTCCGGGTCATCGCCGGCGTCCTTGACGATAGCCGCGCAAGCCCGATCGTCGCGAAGCTCCTCCCGCGCGAGCGCAAAGGCTGGCGTTTCGCCTCCCGGCAAGGTGATGGTGACAGGATCGGGAAAGCTGCGCGACAAAAGTGCTGTGTATGCCGCCTTCGACGCCGCCGCCGCGCAAGCACCCGTTGTCCAGCCGCGCCTGAGGGCAGTTCCGGGTCTACGGACCATGGGTCGCGTTATAGACCGCGTCTGCGGGGATGGCTAGCAGGGGTCCGGGCCGCCGATCACGGAGGCGTCTCGCCATGTCCGGTATGATCGATCCGTTGACGGCATACCTGCCGAAATTCGAACCCGGTTGGGTTTGGCTTGCCGGGGCTGGCCCCGGCGATCCGGGTCTTCTGACGCTTCACGCCCTCCATGGCCTCAGGCATGCGGACGCGATCGTCTATGATGCCCTTGTGTGCGACGCAATCCTCGTCTTGGCGAACGCGAACGCGAGCCTTGTCTATGCGGGAAAGCGGGGTGGAAAACCTTCGCCAACGCAGGCCGACGTTACGCTCCGTATCGTCGAACTTGCGCGCGCCGGCAAACGCGTGCTTCGCCTCAAGGGCGGCGACCCGATGGTGTTTGGCCGCGGCGGAGAAGAGGCGTTGAGCCTGGTCGAAGCTGGTGTACCCTTCCGCATCATTCCGGGAATTTCGGCCGGCATCGGCGGGCTCGCCTATGCGGGGATACCGCTTACCCATCGGGATACGAATTCGGTCGTGAGCTTTCTCACTGGCCACGACTCGGCAGGGGTGGTTCCCGACCGGATCGACTGGCAGGCAGTCGCCCGAGGCTCGCCGGTTCTCGTTATCTACATGGCGCTCAAGCATATCCGTCAGATCGCCGAGCGTCTTATTGCGAGCGGACGCCCGCAGGACGAGCCGGTCGCCGTCGTCGCCGACGCGACATTGCCAACCCAGCGCGTGCTCGAGACGACGCTCGGACGATGCGTTGCCGATCTCGCGGCAGCACGACTAGAGCCGCCGGCGATCGTCGTCGTGGGCGAGGTGGTGCGCCTGCGGGCGAGCCTGAATTGGCTCGGCAGCCTCGCAGAACGCGCATCGGTCGCCGTAGGGCGCTAGGCGATGTCGTGTTCGGGCCTCATTGTTGCTGCGGCGGCTTCCGGAAGCGGGAAGACAACCATCACGCTCGCAATCCTTCGAGCGCTCCGGGACCGTGGCATTCGTGTCGGCTCCGCCAAGGTCGGCCCCGATTATATCGATCCCGCATTCCTCGCCGCCGCCACCGGACATCCCTGCTTCAATCTGGATTCCTGGGCGATGCGGCCGGAAACGATCGCCGCGACCGTCGAATCGGCCGGCGCTGGCGCTGATCTTCTGATCGTCGAGGGAGTCATGGGGCTTTTCGACGGTGCGGCGGATGGCACGGGGTCGACTGCCGAGCTTGCGCAACTGACGGGGTGGCCCGTTATCCTCGTCCTCGATGTGGCTGGCCAGGGCGCTTCGGCTGCAGCGGTCGCGCGCGGCTTTCGCGATCACGGCGTCGGCATCGCGATCGCGGGCGTCGTTGCCAATCGCGTGGGAGGCGCTTCGCACCGGGCCATGATCGAGCGCGCCCTTGTCCCCCTTGGCATCCCGCTTCTTGGGGCATTCCCCCGAGACGAGGGCATCAAGTTGCGGGATCGGCACCTCGGCCTCGTGCAGGCGCGGGAGCACAAGGATCTCGAAGCCATCCTCGCCCATGCTGCCGCCCGGGCAGACGAGCATCTCGACTTGGACCTCCTCTGCTCCTTTGCAAAGCCGAACCGTCTCAAGATGCCGCCAGAGGGGACCCGAAGTATCATCCCCCTCGGTCAACGCATGGCGATCGCCCAGGATCACGCGTTCGGATTCTTATATCCGCATCTGACAGCATCTTGGCGTTCGCAGGGGGCGGAGATTTTGCCGTTCTCCCCCCTCGCTGACGAAGGGCCGCACGCGACAGCCGATGCGATCTTTTTGCCAGGCGGTTACCCGGAGCTACACGCTGGAAAGCTCGCGTCCAACCGAGGATTTCTCGAGGGCCTGCGCGACGCGGCAGCGCGCGGCGCCGTCGTCTACGGCGAATGCGGCGGCTACATGGTGTTGGGGGAGGGGCTGATCGATAAAGCGGGCCATCGCCACGCAATGGCCCGATTGCTGCCACTTGAGACGTCATTCGAACGCGCTCGGCTCCATCTCGGCTATCGCGAGGTTCGCATTGCGCGCGATACACCACTCGGTTCGGCGGGTGCCACTTTCAGGGGGCACGAGTTTCACTATGCAAGCATCGTCGGTGAAGACGATACGGCACCCCTATTTTCCGCAGTCGACGCCGCCAGCACCACTCTGGGCGGGTACGGATGCGTGCGCGAACGTGTGATGGGCTCGTTCGTGCACCTCATCGATCGGCGTTGATGCGGTATGTCACGATTTACCGCTCACGCCGGCTTCGGCGAAGGTTGCCATGCCTCGATGTGCTGCGAGCGCACCTCTCAGCACACCGAGTGCGACGGCCGCCCCGGACGCCTCCCCGAGGCGCATGTCGAGCGCCAAAAGCGGTTGCTTGTTGAGCGCGAGAAGAAGTCGGCCATGCCCCGGTTCGGCGGAAACGTGGCCGGCAATCGCATGATCCAGCGCTTCCGCATTGAGCTTGTAAAGGGGTGCCGTCGCCGCGGTCGCCACGAAGCCATCGAGGATGACGGGAATCTGACGCGCACGCGCGGCCGCGACGGCGCCGCAAATCGCCGCGAGTTCGCGTCCCCCGACGCGCATCAGCGCTTCGAGCGGGTCGGCGAGTGTCCGCCCGTGAATGGCAAGGGCATCGTCGATGACTTTCGCCTTTCGCCCCACACCCGCGGGATCGAGGCCGGTGCCGGGACCCGCCCAATCGGCGCCCGTACCGCCGAAGAGGGCTGCAGCCAGGGTCGCCGCGGCGGTCGTGTTGCCGATTCCCATTTCGCCGACGAGAAGGATATCGTGCCCCGCTTTGACCGCGTTCCAGCCGGCGTTCAAAGCGGCAATGCATCCTGCCACGCTCAGTGCGGGGGCGACGGAGAAATCGGCGGTCGGCTGATCGAGGTCGAGCGGATAGACCTCGAGCGCGGCGCCGTAGGCCTTGCAAAGCTGGTTGATTGCGGCACCACCGGCCGCGAAATTCGCAACCATTTGCCCGGTAACGCTACTCGGGAAGGCCGAAACCCCCCGTGCCGCGACACCATGATTGCCCGCGAACACGAGGCACAGCGGATTGTCCAGTGTCGGTGGATGACGGTGCTGCCAGGCACTCAGCCAGATCGCAAGCTCCTCCAGGCGGCCGAGGGAGCCAGCCGGCTTGGTGAGGTGGGCCTGGCGCGCCCGCGCCGCCTCAGCGGCCAGGAGGTCGCCGCCGCGGAAATTGAGGACCGCGGTGCGAAAGCCGTCGAGGGATCCGATCGCCTCAGAGATTGTTGCAGCGCCGACCATGGTCGAAGGCCCTCTCGGTTCATTGACCCCAATTTCGTTGTAGCATGCCGCCGCGATCCGCAAGGCCAAAATGACTCTGCTCGATCCCCATAGCCCGGCCATTCTCCTGCTTGCCCTTGCGATCGAAGCGGGTGCCGGCTATCCCGATTGGGTCTATCGCCGGGTCCGTCATCCCGTGGTCTGGGTCGGCCGGCTGATCGAACAGCTTGACCGCCAGCTCAATCCCACCGGCCTCGACGAAACCTCCCGGCGCACCCTCGGCGCGGTAAGTCTGGCCATCGTCGTTCTTGTGACGGGTGTAACGACGGGTGCGATCGCGAAGTTCCTGGTTGCGTTTCCGGTCGGGTGGGTAATGGAGGCCGTCCTCGCATCAAGTCTCCTCTCCCAGCGAAGCCTCTTCGAACATGTAGCGGCGGTCGCCGAAGCGCTCGAGAACGGTGGACTGGCGCCCGCACGCATGGCCGTCGCCAAGATCGTCGGGCGCAATCCCGAGGCGCTCGACGAGGCGGCTGTTGCGCGTGCCGCAATCGAAAGCCTCGCTGAGAATTTCTCCGACGGTGTCGTAGCACCCGCATTCTGGCTTTTGGTCGCGGGACTTCCCGGAATTGCGATTTACAAGGCAATCAACACGGCGGACAGCATGGTCGGGCACCGAACATCGCGCTATCGCGCCTTCGGCTGGGCGGCCGCGCGATTGGACGACCTCGTCAATCTGCCGGCATCCCGCCTCTCGGCATTCCTCCTCGTGCTCGCGTCCTTGTTTATCGCGAATGCGGCGGCCGGAGACGCCCTGCGGGCGGCGTTGCGCGATGCATCCGGTCACCGCTCACCCAATGCCGGCTGGCCCGAGGCCGCAATGGCCGGCGCGCTCGGCCTCAAGCTTGCTGGTCCCCGCGTCTATGGCGCTGAGCGGGTGAGCGATGCCTGGATGGGCGACGGCCGGGCGGCGGCGGTTGCGGCCGATGTCCGTGCCGCCCTGGCGCTCTACCGGGTCGCGTGCGGTCTGTTGTGGGGGATCACGGGGCTCGTATTCGTGGTGGTCTCGCTCTGAGTCTCTTCGCAAGCGCGAGAGGGCACCTTGACCTTCACCCCCTCAGGGTGCAATTTTAAGCTATTCCGAGGGGTGCCCCGATAAGGGGCTGAGACACCATCGGCGCTGCGCGTTTCGTCAGAATAGGTTGGCCGGCGCGACGTGGGAACCCTTAGAACCTGATCCGGGTCATGCCGGCGGAGGGACACGGAACCGACCGTCAAGGTCATAGGACGCTTACCCCACCCGCACATTCCCGGATCTCCATGCGTGACGTTCCAACGTAGGAGATCCACATGAATGCCGTCACCAAGCCCGTCAAAATTACGGTCACGACGGGATCGCTGCCCGCCTCGCGCAAGGTTTATCTGAATGGCGCGCGCAATCCCGATGTCCGCGTTCCCATGCGAGAGATTTCGCTCGATCCGAGTGCCGGCGAACCCCCTGTGCGCGTCTATGACACCTCCGGTCCCTATACGGACCCGGACGCCAAGATCGACATTTACGAGGGCTTGCCGCGGCTAAGAACAAAGTGGATTGGCGCACGCGGTGACGTCGAGGAATATGAGGGGCGCGCGGTCAAGGCCGAGGATAACGGGAGCGTC
The DNA here is from genome assembly GCA_035625915.1 of Alphaproteobacteria bacterium. Taxonomy (NCBI): domain Bacteria; kingdom Pseudomonadati; phylum Pseudomonadota; class Alphaproteobacteria; species Alphaproteobacteria bacterium. Next base: position 39,454 of record DASPOR010000176.1, read on the forward strand.
GACGGCAAACATCGCGTGGCGGAATTCCCGTTGCGCCACCGCCCCCTCCGCGCAAGGGCGGGGCAGTCCGTGACGCAGCTCGAATACGCGCGGCGCGGCATCGTGACGCCGGAGATGGAGTTCGTCGCGATCCGCGAGAACCAGCGGCTCGAGATGCATTCCGAGCAGCTGCGCCGCCAGCATCCGGGCCAGTCCTTCGGCGCCGCGACGCCGCGCGTGATCACGCCCGAGTTCGTGCGCGACGAAGTGGCGCGCGGCCGCGCGATCATCCCCTGCAACATCAACCACCCGGAAACCGAGCCGATGATCATCGGCCGCAACTTCCTCGTGAAGATCAACGCCAACATCGGCAACTCCGCGGTGAGCTCGTCGATCGGCGAGGAAGTCGAGAAGATGACGTGGGCGATCCGCTGGGGCGGGGACACGGTCATGGACCTTTCGACCGGCAAGAACATCCACGAGACCCGCGAGTGGATCCTGCGCAACGCGCCGGTGCCGGTGGGCACGGTCCCGATCTACTAGGCGCTCGAGAAGGTGCACGGCAAGGCGGAAGACCTCACGTGGGAGATCTACCGCGACACGCTGATCGAGCAGGCCGAGCAGGGCGTCGACTACTTCACGATCCACGCCGGCGTGCTGCTGCGCTACATCCCGCTCACAGCCAAGCGCATGACCGGCATCGTGTCCCGCGGCGGCTCGATCATGGCCAAGTGGTGCCTCGCCCACCACAAGGAGAGCTTCCTCTACACGCGCT
>DASPOR010000177.1 GCA_035625915.1 Alphaproteobacteria bacterium
CCATGAATCGATCTCCCTAACTCGTCCGGTTTGAGCGACTTGGCGCCCCATCGAGATTGGCGGCGCAATGGTTAATGAATGCTTACGGCCGGCCCTTTTGGCCCCATTTTTCAACATCTCCGGCGACCCGCATGAGCACCACCTAGCAGGCGGCATTCGGTCGCATGCGCCGGCCATGATCGCGTGTCAGTGATCGCCCGTTGAACGGCACGAGCGCGCAAGGTGCTTGTGGCGTTGGGCGCAGTTAGCTGGAAAAGGTGACCTCGACGCTGCCGAGCCCGTCGAACGATGCGCTAACCCGCTGGCCCGGCTTCGCAAATTCAATCCCTGTGCAGGAACCGGTTGTCACAAATTGCCCGGCCTTGATCCCGTCTCGCGCGCGCAGGTGGTTGGCAAGGGCCACCGCCGGGCCGAGCGGATCGTCAATCGGGTGACCGCCGATCTTGTCGACAATCGATTCGCCGTCGATCCGCAAGTTCACGCGCAGCATGTCAATCGGCAGTTTGGGCCAATCCGCGACCGTCTCGCCGTGCACGAAGGCGCCGTTGCAGAGATTGTCGGCGAGACGATCGAGGAGGGGAATTTTGCCGTATTCGCGGATGCGGGCATCGACGATCTCGATCGCCGCGAGGGCAGCCACAGCATCCGCGACATCCTTTCGGGTATAGTCGCGATTCCGCGCCGGCAGATCTTTGAGAAAGCGGAAGGCAATTTCCGCTTCCACGCCGAGAAGGGGCACGCGCAACGCGTCAACGCGCGCCGGGCTCGCGAAGATCATCCGGCTGAAGATGGCGCCGCGCTGGACCTCTCCGTCGTGCGGGGCATTGGCCTTCCACCCACCGATGGGCTCGCCGAGTTCCCGGTTGACCTCGTCCTGTATGGCGTGCGCTTCGGCGACACTCTTCGGCCGGCAGTCGGACGGAACTTCGGCCAACGGAATGCCGCTTCGGTGGGCCTCAATGAGCAATGTCGCCGCTTTCGAAATCGCCCGGTCGTTCATTCAGCATCCCGTTTTGGATTATTCATGTCAGGCTACTATCATGCCTCGTGCCGTACTGGCTAGCGTGCGGCCCGATCCGCGGCCTGGAGGATGTTTTTTGGATTTCAGCGCTTCGACACTCTTGCCCCTGCTCGGTTATGGGTTTGCTTTGGGGTGGTCGGTCGCATGGCCGCCCGGCCCCATTAACGCCGAGATCGTCCGTCGCGGGCTCGCGCGCGGTTTCTGGTCTGGTTACGGATTGTGCCTTGGCGCCTGCACTGGCGATGCAGGGTGGGCCGTGGTCGTGGCACTTGGCGCCGGCGTCCTTTTTACCGATCCGACCACGCGCCTTGTCATGGGGATCGCGAGTGCGCTTCTCCTGATCCTGCTTGCCTACGTTTTTCTCCGCGGCGCATGGCACGGTCTTAATCTGTGGCGCGCCAGTGCCACGCCAAAAGCGCCGGCGCGTTTCGAAAGCGGGCGCGCTGGCTATTTCCTCGGCCTCACCATGGCGCTGACGAGTCCTTGGAACATCGCCTTTTGGCTCGCCGTGATCGGCAGGCCCGAGACGAGCCAACTCGGCCTCGCGGCTTCCTTCGTCGTTGCCTCCGCCGTGATCGTGGGTGCCGCGGTGTGGGGATTGTTACTCTCGGGTGCGGTCGTGATCCTGCGCATGAAGTTCGCAAGCGCGGCCTGGGAGGTATGCGCCAAGGGGTTCACGGGCCTGCTCATGCTCTATTTCGCGGCGCGTTCGATCGCCCGTATCGTCGGCGGATGAGTCCTATCGCCGCTGATCGAAACGCCGTCCGACGAGCGCGCTTGCTATGTTCACCTTCTGGATGTCGATCGATCCGCCGGCGATGCCCCAGCCAAATCCGTCGCGCACGCGCTGCTCCATTCCATAAGCCTTGGCGTAGCCGTAGCCGCCCATGAGCTGCATCGCGGCGGCCGAAACCTCGCGCACCATTTCGTTGGCGAAGCATTTGGCGAGCGAGGCGTCCATGAGACCCGGCAGTCCGTCAACAGCGCGCGCGGCCGCCCGGTGGATGAGAAGTCGGCTCGCTTCGACGCGCATCATCATTTCAGCCAGGCGAATCTGGCTCGCCTGAAAATCGACGATGGGCTTGCCGAACTGCTTGCGCTCTTGAACATAGTCGACGACGTCGGCAAGGGCGCTCGCCGCAAGGCCGAGAGACATGGTCGCGTTACCGCATCGCTCTAGGTTGAAGACGCCCATGAGATCGGCAAAGCCGCCCGCGGGCACGAGCAAATTGTCTCTCGGCACGCGGACATGATCGAAGAACATATCGGCACTCGGGACCCCGCGAAAACCCATGAGCTGCTCGCGCGCACCGAAGGAAAAACCCGGGGTGCCCTTTTCGACGAAGACAGCACCGATCCCTTTCGCGCCGGTCGATTCCGAAAGCCGGCAGAACACCACGTAGGCTTCCGAATGGCCGGCCCCGCTACACCATCGCTTTGCACCGTCGATAACGATACTGTCGCCTTCGATGCGCGCCGCGGTCCGCAAGTCCGTAAGAGCCGAGCCCGCTTCCGGTTCCGACATGGAGATTGCGACGAGCATCTCGCCCCGCACGACCTTGGGAACCACGCGCTCCTTGAGTGCAGGGCTGCCGAAGCGCTCGACCACGCGGACCGGCCCGACGTTACACTCGAAAACGGGGAATGCGACGGCAACGGAGATGCGGGCGAACTCCTCAAGGACGAGAAGAGCTTCAAGCGGGCCAAGCCCGAGGCCGCCGTATTTTTCTGCCGTGTTGACTCCGAGAAAGCCGAGTGCGCCATAACGGGCGAGCCAATCGTGCGGGACGGGCTCGTCCTTCTCTTCAAGCTCGCGCGCAAGTGGGCGAAGCTCGTTCTGTGCAAAGCGCCTTGCGGCCTCCTGCAAGGCTTTCTGTTCGTCATTGAGGTGGAAGTCCATTAGTGGATCTCTGGTTCGGGGAGCGGGGCGGTTCCCTCGAGGAAATCGAAGTCGCAACCCTCATGCGCCTGGGTGATATGGGCAGCGAACATTCGGTTGTAGCCGCGTGGGTAGTCACGCGGGGGTGGCGACCATTCGGCAAGGCGTCGTTGGATTTCGCTTTCGCTCAGCTTTACGTCGATACACCGCTTCTCGACGTCGATAGAGACGGTGTCGCCCGTGCGCACCGCAGCGAACGGACCGCCGATATGGCTCTCGGGCGATACGTGGAGCACACAGGCGCCATAGCTCGTTCCGCTCATGCGCGCGTCGGAGATGCGAAGCATGTCGCGCACGCCCTGTTTCAGCAGCTTTTGCGGAATCGGAAGCATTCCCCATTCGGGCATTCCGGGCCCGCCAACCGGCCCCGCGTTCTGTAGCACGATCGCATGGTCGGGTGTGACCTCGAGGTCCTCGCGATTGATGTTGGCAGCCATTTCGTTGTAATCGCTGAAGACGAGTGCCGGGCCCGTATGCCTGAGAAACCGCTTTTCGGCCGCTGCGGGCTTCATGACGCATCCCTTCGGCGCGATGTTGCCATAGAGCACGGCAGTCGCACCTTCGGCGTATATAGCCCGATCGAGTGTGCGGATAACGTCACGGTCGTGGACGGGTGCGTCCGCGATATTCTCGCCGATGGTACGGCCATTGACCGTCAGGCAATCGGTCTTGATGGCGTTTCGAATCGTCTCGAGAAGGCCGCGCAAGCCGCCGGCGTAGTAGAAATCTTCCATCAGGAACGTACCGGCCGGCCGCAGATTGGCGATGACGCTCATCTTGCGCGATGCGGCGTCGACGTCGTCGAGCGAGAGCGGAATTCCGGCGCGCCGTGCAAGTGCGATCAAATGGATGATGGCATTGGTCGAACCGCCCAACGCCATCTGCACCGTGAGCGCGTTCTCGAACGCGCCGCGCGAGAGGACGTCACTCGGCCGGCGATTCTGCCATGTCATCTCGACGATCGCGCGGCCGGAATCACGGGCCATGCGCGGATGGCTGGCGTCTGCCGCGGGAATTGAGGAGGCGCCCGGGAGCGTCATGCCAAGAGTTTCGGCAATCGCGGTCAGGGTGGCGGCTGTGCCCATCGTCATGCAATGGCCATAGGAACGCGCGATGCCTCCCTCGATCTCGCGCCACGTCTCCTCCGTGATCTTGCCCGCACCGCGCTCGGCCCAGTATTTCCAGGTATCGCTCCCGCTCCCGAGTACATGGCCCGCCCAGTTCCCGCGCAACATGGGGCCCGCAGGCATGAAGATGGCCGGCAGATTCATGCTGATGGCACCCATGAGGAGGGCAGGGGTCGTCTTATCGCACCCGCCCATCAATACCGCACCGTCGACGGGATGGGAGCGCAAAAGCTCCTCCGTTTCCATCGCAAGCAGGTTGCGATAGAGCATCGTGGTCGGCTTGACATGCGGCTCCGAAAGGGAGAGGGCGGGAAATTCAAGCGGAAATCCGCCCGCTTGCCATACACCCTGCTTGACCTCCTCGACGCGCGTGCGGAAATGAGCGTGGCAAGGATTGATGTCGCTCCAGGTATTTATGATCGCGATCACAGGCTTGCCGGCGAAGTCCTCGCGGCTATAGCCCATCTGCAACATGCGGGAACGGTGGCCGAAGGCACGCAGATCGTCGACGCCGAACCAGCGATGGCTACGCAAATCCTGGGCCTTGCGTTTGGCCGAAGCGCTCCGTGCCGTCATGGGCCTGCCTCACCGGGTAAATCAGGTGTCGCGGACGAGATTAGCGCAGGCCGGTCCGGCGGGCACTCCCCTCGTGAGGGAGACGCCTATCCGCGACCGTCGATAGCGAAGCCGGGCCTGTCAAGGCTTGCGGACTACGCTCGAAACGAACACTCTATGGCCCCGTGAACGTTTTGAAGGTCGTTCGGCGATGGCGCGCATATTCCTCACCCACGAACCGAATATGCTCAAAAACTACTATGGCGAACGCGCGCTCGCTGCCCTCCGCAAGCTCGGCGACGTTTCGATGAATTCGACGGGAAAGGCGCTGACGACGACAGCGCTCATCGAAGCTGCCCAAGGCATCGAAATTATCGTGTCGGATCGCCAGACACCGGGCGAAGCGGCACTCTTCGAACAATCGCCCGATCTCATCGCTTTTTTGCGATGTGCGGTCGATATCCGCAACGTCCAGGTGACGGCGGCGAGCGAAGCGGGGGTGCTTGTCACCCGAGCCACACCCGGCTTTGCAGCGTCGGTTGCGGAAATGGCGGTGGGCATGATGGTCGACCTCGCGCGTCATGTCACTGAGTCCGCTTCGACCTATCATAAAGGCGGTGCGCCCGAGGCAAGGATGGGCCGCCAGCTCAAGGGGTCGACACTTGGCATCATCGGCTTTGGCGTCATCGGAAAATACCTCGCGGGACTCGGCCTCGCCTTCGGCATGACGGTACTGGTGTGCGATCCGCACAAGATGGCCGACGAACCGGGCCTCCGTCAGGTCGATTTCGGCACGCTATTGCGCGAGGCCGATTTTGTCGTCTGTCTCGTCGTCGCCTTGCCGGAAACCGAGAACCTGATGAACGCCGCCGCCTTCGCGTCGATGAAGCGCTCGGCATACTTCGTCAATCTTTCGCGGGGCAACCTGGTCGATGAAGCAGCCCTCGAGCAGGCGCTCGAGGACAAGCGGATCGCAGGGGCCGCGATGGATGTGGGCCGGGCGCCGGACCAGATGCCGTCCCTTCGTCTTGCGCGCCGCGAGGACGTGATCGCAACACCGCACACCGCGGGGCTCACGCCCGAGGCAGCCGAGCATCAGGCGTTCGACACGGTGGATCAGGTCGCGGCCCTCGTCGCCGGCCGGATACCGCAGAACGCGGTCAATGCAGAACACGCAGCGCGCCTTTTGCGGCTGAAGGCGTCATGAGGAGGATGGAATAGCCATGCAGGGATCGAGCGAATCCGGTTCCGAGCGTTCCAAGGCGCCGAAACTCAGCACCCCCGCCGGGGCGATCGACACGCATATCCACTTCTATGACAAGAAGTACCCTTTGGCGCCAACCGCGATCGCTCCCGCACCCGATGGCTCGGTTGACGCCTATCGCGCCGTGCAGCGCCGGCTAGGACTCGCGCGTTGCGTGGTCGTACAGCCCTCGGCCTACGGTACGGACAATCGCTGTACCCTCGAAAAGATCGAGAAGTTCGGGCGAGCAAACGCACGTGGGATCGCCGTGGTCGACAAAAGCGTGACCGAGGACACACTCGTCGCAATGACCGAAGCGGGCATCCGAGGGGCGCGTTTTCACATGCTGCCGGGTGGAGCTATCGGATGGGATATCCTCGACGCCGTCGCAGCACGCGTGCAAGCGGTGGGCTGGCACGTGCAACTCCAGCTCGACGGCCGCATCCTGCCGGAGCGCGAGGCGCAAATCAGGGCATGGCCGGGCCGCATCGTGATCGATCATGTCGGCAAGTTCCTCGAGCCCGTGACACCCGATCATTCGGCATTCGAATGCCTTCTTCGTTTTGTCGAAAGCGGGCGGGTGTGGGTCAAGCTTTCCGCCCCATACGAAGTATCGAAATTCGGCCCGCCGCTTTACGAGGATGTGGGACGGCTTGCGAAGATTCTCGTGAAAACAGCGCCGGAACGCATGCTTTGGGCGAGCAACTGGCCGCACCCCTCGGTCAAGGAAAAGCCGGACGATGCAATGCTGCTCGACCTGCTGCTCGAATGGGCTCCCGATGGGGCGACCCGGCGGCGTATTCTCGTCGACAATCCCGAAGAGCTCTACGGGTTCTAGGGCGACGCGGCGTTTCCCTCATGGTTCGAGACGGCCGCCTCTATGCGCGACGCAGAAGGAGGCGCGCCAAGCGAGCTGGCGGCCTCCTCACCATGAGGTTGATTATTTATCAGATTGAAATCCTCATCCTGAGGAGGTGCGCAGCACCGTCTCGAAGGGTGAGGCCCCGGCGCCTTCTCATGGTTCGAGACGCCTCGCGCCGCGAGGCTGCTCACCATGAGGATGATTATTTATGAGATTGAAATCCTCATCCTGAGGAGGTGCGCAGCACCGTCTCGAAGGATGAGGAGCCTCTCACAACATTAACGTCCTCATCCTAAGGAGGTGCGCAGCACCGTCTCGAAGGGTGAGGCCCTCTATAACCCTAGAACCTGACCCTGAGCCCGGCCGAGA
>DASPOR010000178.1 GCA_035625915.1 Alphaproteobacteria bacterium
GCGATCTGCCCCGGCACGATCGAAACGCCGTCGCTGCAAGATCGGATCAATGCCTTCGACGACAAGGTGAAGGCAAGGGCCGAATTCATCGCGCGCCAGCCCATGGGGCGGCTGGGTACCCCCGAAGAAATCGCTTCGCTCGCGGTTTTCCTGGCCTCAGACGAGAGCACCTATATGACGGGCGCCATCGTGATCGTCGATGGCGGGATCACGCTCTGACGCCGTTGCAAACGGCCGTCAGTAAGTCGCTCGTCCGCCGGAAATGTCGAATACGGCGCCCGTGGAGAACGAGCAGTCCTTGGACGCGAGCCAGCTCACCAGCGATGCGATTTCCTCGACCTTGCCGAAGCGTCCCATCGGAATCTTCGATAGCATGTAATCAATGTGTTCCTTCGACATTTGCGCGAAAATATCCGTCTCGACCGCGGCCGGCGTGACACAGTTCACGATGACGCCGTTCCGCGCCACTTCTTTGCCAATCGATTTGGTGAGGCCGATGACGCCAGCCTTGGCAGCACTGTAGGCGGAGGCGTTCGGGTTGCCTTCCTTACCCGCGATCGACGCGATGTTGACAATGCGCCCGTATCCCCTTTCGATCATTCCGGGCAGGACCGCCGCGGAGCAGAGATAAACGCCGATAAGGTCGATTTCGATGATGCGCCGCCATTCTGCACTCGTGTACTCCCAACTCTTGACGTTCGAGCCGGCGATGCCCGCGTTGTTGACGAGAATATCGACCTGCCCCAGGGCTTTCATGGTCGCCTGGAGTGCATTCTTCACGGAAGCCTCGTCGGTCACGTCAACCTTGAAGCCGAGCGCACTATCTTTCCGGGCAAGCCGTTCTGCAGCGTGGCGCACTGCCGGCTCGTCGATGTCCCAGATCGCAACCGCGGCACCCGATGCGACGAAGCGTTCAGCAATGCCGTAGCCGATCCCGCGCGCCGCACCTGTAACGACTGCCCTCTGGCCCTTTAGATCGATTGCGTTCATGGTCACTCCCCGGCGTCACGCCCCTCGATTAGTCTGGGCGGCATGATGCGCGAGAACGCGGGGCCGATCAAACCCTCAGTCTGCACGAACGAGGTTTCTATTGGCCCAGTTTGAACCCGGCGAAATAAGCGGGAAGCGGCGTACCGGAGGGTAGCCGCGGGTCCGGAACAGGAACGCCTGTGGCGATGGAAAGGGGTAATACGCCCGCCCAGCACGGTAGCGCATAGTCCGGCTCGTCATCGACTGGAGGGCCCGTGCGCACTTTCGCGGAAACCTCCTCAAGTTCCATCCACAACACTTTGGTCGCCTTGATCTCCTGTTCGTTGGGTCCTCGGATTTCCTTCCAGCGCCCGGGGAAAAGTCGTTCGGTGAAATGTTCCAGCGCTTCGATCTTCTCCGTTTTGCTCGCGACGAGCTGTGCAATGCCGAAGGCCATGACCGAGCGGTAGTTGATCGAATGATGAAAGCCGGAGCGCGCCATCACGAACCCGTCAAGATGGGTAACGGTCAGGCACACGGGCACACCGCATTCGAGTGTACGCAGCATCCGGCTTGCGGACGAGCCGTGCCAATATACCCGATTGCCATGGCGCCAGTAAGCCGTCGGCGTCACGTAGGGCGATCCGTCGATCACGTAGCCGACATGGCAAATCACCCCTGCGTCCAGGATCGCGTAAACGCCTTCTTTGTCGTAGAGTGCCCGCTTGGGCACACGCTTGAGCTTGGTCCTCTTGGTAGGGCTATAGGCGTCCATTGTGTCGTCCATGTTCCTTGTGACACGGGAGCGCGCTTAACCGGCCGGCATCCATATCGGCAACGTTCGGTTTGTCGCTGAGAAAGTCGTAGTCGAAAAGTGGACCTGCTAAAAGTACCACTTCAAGGTCTTTTACCAGACCACTCTATCGCCGCCGGTCGACCCGCCGGCGGGTTATCTCGATTGCTCTTGCGAGTGCGATGACTCCCTCCCGAAGGGCAGGCTCATCCCAAGCGGCATAGCCGAGGATCAGTCCCGAGGGTGCTGGCTTGGTGCGGTAGTACCTCGACAATACGCCAGGCGAGACGCGATCGTGGGGCAGTGCTGCTGCAACAGACTCGTCGCTGACGCCGTGCTGCAGATGCCCCACAAGATGGAGGCCAGCATTGGAGGGGCGAAGTACCAGAGCGCCTTCGAGATGGCGCTGTGCCAACGCGACGAGCGTGTCTTGACGATCTTTGTATAGTGCGCGCATGCGGCGGATGTGGGCGGCAAATCCACCCGACTCCATGAATTCTGCGAGTGCTGCTTGAGTTATCGCGACCGCATGCCCGTCGATCTGTCGGCGCGCGGCCGCGAACACGTCGACCAAGTGAGCGGGGCATACCATATAGGCGAGACGGAGCGAGCGGAACATCACTTTGCTGAAAGTTCCGACATAGATTACGCGCTCCCCGCCATCGAGGCCATAAAGCGCGGTAAGCGGCTTTCCGCCATAACGGAACTCGCCGTCGTAGTCGTCCTCGATGATCACGGCACCCGCGTGACTAGCCCATTCGAGAAGCTCAAGGCGCCGTGCGAGAGTCATGGTGGCGCCGAGGGGATAGTGGTGAGACGGTGTCACGGAGGCGAGCCGCGCATGGGGTGCGATCGACTGGCCAGCGCGGGTGTCGATTCCCTCGCCATCGACCGGTATCAGGGCGAGTCTTAGGCCCGCCGATAGTAGTGCCGCATCGACCTCGGGATAGCCCGGCTCCTCAACCCAAGCGAAATCCCCATCGTCCGCCAGGAGCCGGGCGGCAAGCTGGCCGGCTTGCCGTGCGCTCGAAAGCACGATGATCTGTGCGGGGTCGCACACCACGCCGCGCGCGGGTCCAAGGTAGCCGGCGATAGCCTGGCGCAGTTGCGGCCAGCCGCGCGGATCGCCAGCGTCGAGCAGGTTGCGCCCCTCGCGCCGGCAGGCCCGCGCCAGCAACCTGCGCCATTCGTCGAAGGGAAACGCGTCGAGAGCGGGAAGGGTTGGGGCGAAGATGTTCGCCTCTGACAGCGCGCTCTCTCGTTCAAATGTGCCGAGGGCTCGTCCGCGCGCCGAGAGCCTCGGTGGTGCGCCGGGTTTGACCACGGCTTTGCCGCGCTGCATCGCTTGTGCTTCGGGCACGAGAGTCTCAGCGACATAGGTGCCGGAGCCAGCTGCACCGTCGATGAAGCCCTCCGCGGCAAGAAGCTCGAACGCCGATATGATCGTCGTGCGCGCGACCTTTAGGTGTCGCGCAAGCGTGCGGGTGGATGGCAGCTTGGCGCCGGATTTCAAGCTGCCGGACAGGATGAGGTCGCGGAGGGCGCGATAAAGCTGGCGCATGAGCGGTTCGGCCGACCCTTCGTCGAGGGCAAGATTGTCGATGAGAGCGGTCGGGTCGCGACGGGTAACGGCGAGGTGGGGTACGGCTCGGTGGGACATGACTCCGCGGGACATGACTGGGCGGGCCTTAAAAATTCGCGCGGCACGATACGGCGAGCGTGGCCGACTTTGCCTTGTCGGTCAAAATGTTTCAGCGGCTGAGAGACCGGGGATGCGTTAGCCAGGGCGCTGCTCGTCATACGCCGAGATAGACGCGCCTGATGTCATCATCCGCCGCAAGAGCCTGTGCGCTGCCTTCGCGCACGAAATGGCCGTGCTCGAGCACGTACACGCGACCGGCGATCGCGACAGTGGAGCGAGCGTCCTGTTCGACCAAAAGGATCGCCGTACCCGCACGTTGGATTTCACGAATTGCATTGAAAATTTCGACCTTGAGGCGGTGTGCGATCCCAACCGACGGTTCGTCGAGCAATAGTAGTCGCGGCCGGCCCATGAGCGCGCGGCCGATCGCAAGCATTTGCTGCTGCCCGCCGGAAAGCGTTCCCGCCTGCTGCCGACTGCGCTCGCCCAGCACCGGAAAAAGCTCGTAGACATGGCCGAGGTCGCGCTGGATGCCGTCCTTGTCGTCGCGCAAATAGGCGCCGAGCATAAGATTCTTGAGTACGGAAAGCTCGGGAAAAAGGCGTCGTCCCTCCGGGCAGTGACAGATACCGCGACCGACCACCTTATGGGCGGGCAATCCGTCGAGGGGGCGGCCGTCGAGCGAGATATGTCCTGTCGTCGGCGGCACGGTGCGCGAGATCGCCTTGAGCAGCGTTGTCTTGCCCGCACCATTCGGACCCAACACCCCGACGAGCTCGCCCGCTCCGACGGTCAGGGAGATACCGTCGAGCGCCAGCGCTTTGCCATAATGAACAACGAGATCGGAGACCTCAAGCAGCGCCAAGGTCGCCTCCTGTCCGGCCAATGTCGGCCATTTCGACGTCGGACTTTCCGATATAGGCCTCGACGACACGCGGGTGCCGCACGATCATTTGCGGCTCCCCGATCGCCACGATTTCGCCGAAGTCCATTGCGATGACCTCTCTCACGAGCTGCATGAACTCCCTAAGCTTGTGCTCGATGATGAGGATCGTGAGACCCTCCGTGCGATGAAGCTCCCGAATCAGGTTGGCGAGAGGCTGGATCTCGCTCGTTCCGAGGCCGGCGAAAGGTTCGTCAAGCAAAAGCAGCTTCGGATTCACCGCAAGCGCCCGCGCGATCTCAAGGCGTCGTAAGTCGCCATAAGGCAGCACGTCGACCGGAATGGCCGATTTGGCGCCAAGTCCGACTTGATCCAGAAAATGCTGTGCACGAACGCGGGCGTGTCCCTCGCGCCGTACTCGCGGCGCGAAGCAGGCGACCTCGACGTTCTCCCGCACCGTCATGCCGATGAAGGGGCGGGTAAGCTGGAAGGTGCGGGCGAGGCCGCGATTGACGATCCTGTGCGGAGCAAGGCCGCCCAGCGCATGCCCGTCGAACTCCACGGTCCCAGTGTCGGGTGGGATAAAGCCCGTCAGCAAGTTGAACAGGGTCGTCTTGCCGGCACCGTTCGGGCCCAGAATGCCGGTGATCGCCCCTGCGGCGAGCGAAAACGAAACATCCTTTACCGCATGAAGGCCGCCGAAGCGCTTGTTGAGCCCTTTGACATCGAGAAGTGCGGTCATGACGCCGCCCCTCGAATACGACGCCAAAGCGGCGCGAAGAGACCCTGCTGAAGAAAGAAAAGGATGAAGATCAGAATGAGCGTGTACACCCAGAGTCGGTATTCGCTGAGGCCGCGCAACCCTTCGGTCAAGAGATTGAGGAACAAAGCGCCGCAAACGGGGCCGTAGATCGAGCCCATCCCTCCGACATAGACCATGACGATGATGTTGATCGAAAGGATGACCGCGAAGAGGTCCGGCCCGACCTGGAGCTGGTAATGCGCATAAAGCGCGCCACCTAGGCCTGCAAATGCGGCACTGATCATGAGGGAGGCGATTTTATAGAAGGTGACGTTGATACCGGCGGCTTGGCAACTGGCTTCGTCGCCTTTGATCGCACGCAAGATGGTGCCCCACGGTGAATTCGCAATGAGCTTCAGGATCACGACCGTAACGACAAGGATGAAGAGCGTGAGGTAGTATTGGGCGAGCTCGGAATCGAAGAGGGGGAAGAGGCCGTTAAGGCCGTCTTGCCCACCGGTCACCTCCGAGAAGATGATGGTAAGGCTCTGCATTACGGCAGCACCCGACAGCATCGCGAGGGCGAAGTAGGGGCCTCGCAGCCGCAAGGTCGGAAAACCGATCACAATGCTGAACGCCACCGCGACGAGGGGTGCCGCAGGCAGGCTCCACCATGGGCTCAAGCCGTAGTTGACGTTGAGGAAGCCGGCGGTGTAGGCGCCGGCACCGATGAAAAGGGAATGGCCGAAATTCTCGCGCCCCGTAAGGCCGGACATGAAATCCCAGCTCGCCGCCCACATTCCGAAGCAAAGTGCCACGGTCAGGATACCTGTTACGTAGTTGCTTCCGAGCAGCCACGGCGCGAGGGCCAAAGCGGCCACCGCGATCAAGGCACCGAGTAGATCGATCTTCTTCGTACCCATGGGACAATCAAAACGCCGCGCGTTTGCCGAAAAAGCCCGCTGGACGCAAGATGAGCGTCAGGAGCACTGCCGCGACCGATACGATCTGGGACCATTCAGTCGAAATCTTGAAGGCGATGATCGTTTCCGTATAGCCGAGGAGGAGTGCGCCCACGATGCTGCCCGGAATCGAGCCGAGGCCGCCCACCACGACAATCGCAAACGCCTTGACGAGAGGAAGGAGCCCCATGCCCGGGATCACCGTCTGGAATGGGGCGACGAGGACTCCGGCAGCGGCTGCGATACCCGCCGAGAGCCCCATCACCAGCGAATAGATGCGGTCCGACGGTATGCCCATGTACTGGGCGGCTTCAGCGTCTTGAGAGATCGCAAGGATTGCCGAACCGAGGCGCGTGTGTTGCATGAAGAACCACAAGCCGGCGAGGATCGCTATTCCGCCGCTGAGAGCGACAATCCGCTGGCCGCTGATGTCGACGTCGCCGAGATGATAGGTCGCCCCGACCATCGAGGGCACGTTGCGCGCTTCGGAACCGAAGATCAGCAGAAGGACCTGCTCGACCATCAGGTTTACGGCAAGCGTAATCATGAGCACGGCGAGAGTCGATCGACGGAGCGGGCGCACCAGCACGCGCTCCATCCCGATTCCGAAGCATGCAACGAGGGCCACCGCAATAATCGCGGCAAGCCAAAGGGGCAAATGTGCATCCGCGGTCAGGGCGTAGACGCTGTAGGCGCCGAGCGCATAGAAGGAGCCATGCGCGAGGTTGAGGATCCGCGCCACGCCGAAGATGAGTGTGAAGCCCACCGCCAGCATGGCGTAGATCGCGCTGATAACTGCCCCGTAGACAAGGATCTGAACCAAGCGGGCTCAGCCCGTCAATTCTGCTGCAGCCAGGGTGGATTGATCATCGCGCCGTTGGCCACTTCCTTGGGCCAGATCACCTTGCGTTCGCCCTTGTCTTGCCATTGCACAAAAAGCTCATTCACGAAGCCCGGACCGTCCTTGACCTCGTGGAGCTCGTCGAATTGGACACGGCCGCGCACGCCGACATAGTCGGTTTTCTCGAGCGCCTTGATGACCTTGTCAGCATCTGTCGTCCCCGCCGCCGCAACGGCGTTTGCGTAGATATACACGGCGTCGTAGGAGCCGCCTGCCGTGTAGACGGGAGAACGGTTATAGGTCTTCACGAATTTATCCCACCACGCGACCGTCTTGTCGGTGAGGGGTGCGCGCAGCACGAAGTTGGTCGAAACCTCGCTTATCGCCTTGCCGCCAACGCGATTGAAGAAGTCGGCATCCTGACCCTTCACGTCGATACCGCCGATCGGCACGGGCACCTTGGCGTCGTACCACTGCTTAACGAACACATCGGAAGCGGCGTGGGACAGGATGATCATGAGATACTGGGAACCGCTGTCCTTCACTTTCGTGAAAATCGGCGAGAAGTCGGCGGTCTGAACGTCGAAGAATTCGGCGATGGGAACCTGGAGGCCCGCGTCCTCTGCCCCTTTCTTGAGGGCGGGAACGATGTCCTGCACCCATTTTGCATTCTCGCCGATGATCGAAATCTTCGTGTAGCCGAGTTCTCCCTTTAGCTTGCCCTTGATGAAGTCTACGAGGCCGTTCGCTTGCTTGGCCGAATTGGTGGGATTCACGCGAAAGATGTATTTATAGTGCTCGTAATCATCCTTGACCTTCTGCTGGATCGCGGGCGAGGCGGAGCCGATTCCGAGGAAGATTGTCTTGGCGCGCGAGATATGCGGCAGCTCTCCGAGAGTGACGCCCGAATCGTACCCACCGATCAGCACGTCGACATGGTCCTCGCCGGTTAGCTTATTCACGGCCGCAATGCCGACCTTGGGTCCTTCGGACGCCGCCTCTCCTTCGTCTGCGACAACCATTTCTAGCTTGCGGCCGAGGACGCCCCCGCCCGTATTGATCTCGTCGATCGCGATTTTCACTGCGTCGATTGCGTCACGGCCGACCTGGAGCTGGATTGCCGTGTTAACGCCGATCTTGATCGGCTGATCTTGCTGTGCTGCCGCCGGCCGGGCCAACCAAGCGCAGCTTAGAACGACGGCTGTCGCGGCCATCGACGAAATTACTCGCAGCCTCATCCTTTCCTCCCTGACTAGAGCCACACGCGCATTGGGAATGGTCTTTATGGATATTCCCCACGGGGTTGTGAAACGGCGCCCCGTGTTGGTATGGTCATCGTTATTGCGTACCAATACCACACGCACCACCGGTTGGGAATTTGCCGTGATTCACGATCAGGTTATTGGCGGCGACTTATGCGCGCTCATGCCCGCTTTCACCAAAATTATGACTTTCGCCCCACCCGCGACACACCGTCGCGCATGTCCTTCGATTTGCTTGTTGATTTCTCCGCGAACTGGGCTATGTAAACAGCACTGATTTAGTCCTGATTTGGGAATGCCGACATGATCCGGCTGAACAGGCTGACCGATTACGCGATCGTGGTCCTCTCGCAATTGAGCAGGGATCGAGCGTCCGTGCGCACAGCGACGCAACTTGCACACGAGACCGGGGTACCGCTCCCAACCGTCGCAAAGATCCTAAAGACACTCGCGACCGAGGGGATCATCTTGTCTCACCGCGGGGCTGCGGGAGGCTACACCCTTAGCCGGTCGCCCGATGCCGTCACCGCCGCCCAAATCATCACGGCGCTGGAAGGTCCGATTGCCCTTACGGCTTGCGTCGAGGGCTCAGGTGGGCATTGCGACGTCGAACAGTTATGTCCGATGCGCGGGCACTGGGAGAAGGTGAACGGCGCTATCAGGCATGCGCTGGAAAAACTGACGCTGGCGGAGCTTGCGGCGCCCTTGCCGTCGTTTTCAGCTCTCGCCGGGCAAGAGTTGGTAGGAGCGAATTGATGTCAAGTGCGGCAGAGACCATCGAACAACTTCGCGCCGTCACGGAGCGCAAATATCAATACGGCTTCGTCACGGATATCGAAGAGGACAGGGCGCCCAAGGGGCTGAGTGAGGAGACCATTCGATTCATCTCGGCCAAGAAGGAAGAACCGGCATGGCTGCTCGATTGGCGCCTCAAGGCCTATCGCCATTGGCTTACGATGAAAGAGCCGACCTGGGCGCTCGTGAAGTACCCGGCAATCGACTATCAGGACGCATATTATTACTCGGCACCCAAGGCCAGGACCGACGCGCCGAAAAGCTTGAGTGAGGTCGACCCCGCCCTTTTGAAAACTTACGAAAAGCTCGGCATTCCGCTTCGAGAGCAGGAAATGCTTGCCGGCGTCGCGGTCGACGCGGTGTTCGACAGCGTCTCCGTCGCGACGACGTTCAAGGGAAAGCTCGAAGAGCAGGGGATCATCTTCTGCTCGATTTCCGAGGCGGTACGCCAGCACCCTGATCTCGTGCGCGAGTATCTCGGCTCTGTCGTGCCTTATTCGGACAATTTTTTCGCGACCCTCAATTCTGCGGTCTTCACCGACGGCTCGTTTGTCTATGTGCCGAAGGGCGTTCGCTGCCCTATGGAGCTTTCGACTTACTTCCGTATCAACGCGGCGAAGACTGGGCAGTTCGAGCGTACATTGATCGTCGCGGATGCCGGTTCCTATGTGAGCTATCTCGAAGGGTGCACGGCCCCGATGCGCGACGAGAATCAGCTCCATGCGGCGGTCGTCGAACTTGTCGCTTTGGACGACGCCGCGATCAAGTATTCGACCGTGCAGAACTGGTATCCGGGCGATGAAAACGGCAAAGGTGGCATCTACAATTTTGTGACCAAGCGAGGCGCTTGCCGTGGGCGCAATGCCAAGATCTCGTGGACGCAAGTGGAAACTGGCTCGGCGATTACTTGGAAATATCCAAGCTGCATTCTGCAGGGCGACAACTCGCAAGGCGAATTCTATTCGGTGGCCATCACAAACAACTTTCAGCAGGCCGACACGGGCACCAAGATGCTCCACCTTGGCAGGAATACGCGCTCGCGCATCGTCTCGAAAGGCATTTCCTGCGGTCGCGGTCAGCAGACCTATCGCGGCCTCGTGCGCATCGGCACCGGTGCCCAGGGTGCGCGCAACCATACTCAATGCGACTCGCTCCTGATTGGCGACAAGTGTGGCGCGCACACCGTGCCCTACATCGAGAGCCGGAATCGTTCGGCCCAGGTCGAGCACGAGGCGACCACATCGAAAATCGGCGACGATCAACTTTTTTATTGCCGCCAGCGTGGGATATCCCAAGAAGATGCTGTCGCCTTGATCGTCAACGGGTTCTGCCGCGAGGTGCTGCAGGAGTTGCCAATGGAATTCGCCGTCGAGGCGCAAAAACTGGTTGGCATCAGCCTTGAAGGCAGCGTCGGCTGAGGTAGGAGTTAAGATAAGAGATGAAAGCTGACACCATGCTGGAAATCAAAAACCTTCATGCCTCGGTCGATGGCAAGCACATCCTAAAAGGCATCGATCTCACGGTGGCTTCGGGCGAGATTCACGCCGTCATGGGCCCGAACGGCTCCGGAAAAAGCACGCTTTCCTATGTCCTCTCCGGTCGCGAGGGCTATGAGGTGACCGCGGGAACGGTCACCTTCAAGGGCCGTGACTTGCTCACGATGACGCCGGAGGAGCGGGCGGGAGAAGGTGTTTTCCTCGCCTTTCAATATCCGGTTGAAATTCCCGGTGTTTCCGGAACGAACTTCCTCAAGACCGCACTCAACGCCATCCGGGATTATCGTGGCCTGCCAGAACTCGATGCAATGCAGTTCGTCAAGTTCGTGCGTCAGAAGACGAAGGCGCTCAACATCACCGACGAGATGCTCAAGCGTGCGGTCAATGTCGGGTTCTCGGGTGGCGAAAAGAAACGCAATGAAATCCTGCAAATGGCGGTGCTGGAGCCAGCCCTCGCGATCCTGGACGAGACAGATAGCGGCCTCGACATTGATGCACTCCGAATCGTGGCCGATGGCGTCAATGCTCTTCGCGCGTCCGAGCGGAGCATGCTCGTGATTACGCATTACCAGCGTCTGTTGTCCTACATCGTGCCGGATCAGGTGCACGTTCTCGCGCAGGGTCGAATCGTGCGTTCGGGCGGCAAGGAGTTGGCGCTCGAACTCGAGGCCAAAGGCTATGCCGAATTCGTGGCGGCCGCATAAGGCAATGCAGCAGCAATGAGCGCCTCTTCTCCCATCGTCGAAAGCTTCGCCAGACAATATGATGCCGTCAAGGCGAGCTTGCCAGGCGGCGAGCTTGCCTGGCTCGCCAATCTGCGCGCGCAGGCATTTGCCAGTTTTGCAGCCAAGGGACTGCCCACGCTGAAGACGGAGGCGTGGAAGTATACGAACCTCAATCCACTTGCGCGTTTTTCATTCGTCGCGGCCGCGCCCGACGGGAATGGCATCGCCGCCGCGAAACTGCCGCGGCTTCTATCCGCCAAGGCCGAAAGCCTGCGCCTCGTGATCGCCAACGGTCGCCCGCGACCGGATCTTTCACAGCTCGACAAGCTTCCTTCGGGCGTTACGATCACGAGCCTTGCTATGGTATTCGAGAGAGAGCCCGCCTTACTCAAGGACAGGCTAGCTAGCTTCGGTGTTACGCAGGACAAGCCGCTTGCAGCGCTCAACACCGCATTCATCGCCGACGGTGTGGTTCTGCGGATCGGGGCTAACGTTTCGATCGACCGGCCGATCGAGCTCCTCTACGTGGCGTCGGTCGATAGAGAGCCGGTGAGCTATCATCCGCGAAGTTTGATCGTTGCCGAGGCAGGGAGCCGGGCAACAGTCGTCGAGCATCACGTCGCCGTTGGCGATCGCGTCTATCTCGCGAACGGGGTCGCGCAGATCGTACTCGAAGCGGGTGCCACGCTACGGCATTACAAGCTCGAAAACGAAAGTGCTCACGCATTCCACATCGCCAACCGCCAGGTTCAGGTCGCGGGCGGAGCGACTTACGAGAGTTTTGTTCTTTCAAATGGCGGCCGGTTGGCACGGGACGAAATTGTCGTCACGCTGGACGGTCCCGGTGCAACATGCCAGCTCAACGGCGCGTTCATGGCGCGCGGCCGACAGTTGATCGACAACACGACAGTGATCGATCACGCAAAACCGAACACGACGAGTCGCGAAATCTACAAAGGTGTGCTCGACGACCAGGCACGTGGCGTGTTCCAAGGCCGGATTCTCGTGCGCCCGGATGCACAGAAGACCGATGGCCAGCAGACAAGCCGCACACTGCTTCTTTCACCGGCTGCCGAGATCGACACGAAGCCGCAGCTCGAAATTTATGCGGACGATGTAAAGTGCGGCCATGGCGCTGCGGTCGGAGAGATCGAGGAAGAGGCACTCTTTTATCTTCGGAGCCGCGGAATCCCCGAGCTCGATGCGCGGCAAATGCTGGTCGAGGCGTTCCTCGACGACGTGGTCGATAAGGTCGGGTGCGAGCCGGTGCGCGAAGCCTTCCGCGACGTCGTCGCCGGCTGGATCGGCTCGAAGGGCGGAGCATGAGGTCATGACCAGTACAATTTCCGCAGCCGTGAAGTCGAGCCGGATGACTAACGCACCGCCCTATGATCTGGCGCGCGTGCGGCAGGATTTTCCGATCCTCACCCGGCAGGTTTTCGGCAAGCCGCTCGTCTATCTCGACAATGGCGCTTCTGCGCAAAAGCCGCGCCAAGTGATCGACACGATGCGGGATGTGATGGAGAACGATTACGCGAACATTCACCGCGGCGTTCATTTTCTCTCCCAACGTGCGACCGACCGTTACGAGGCCGCGCGCGACAAAGTGGCCCGCTTCATCGGCGCCGAAACACGGGAGATTGTCTTTACCCGAAACGCGACCGAGGCGATCAATCTCGTAGCCTCGAGCTATGGGCGAACCTTCCTCGAGCGCGGCGACGAGATCGTCGTCTCCGAAATGGAGCATCACGCCAACATCGTGCCGTGGCAGCTCCTCGAGACCGAGCGCGGCATTCGCATTCGCGTCGTGCCGGTCGACGATGTGGGCAACCTGCGTATGGATGTCTACGCGTCACTCCTGGGCCCAAAAACCCGGCTCGTGGCCTTGACCCATTGCTCGAACGTGCTCGGAACAGTGACGCCGGCCGAGGAAATCGTGCGTCTTGCGCACGCGAGCGGCGTGCCCGTTTTGCTCGACGGCTCTCAGGCCGTTGTGCATCGCAAAGTCGACGTCAAGGCGCTCGACGTCGATTTCTATGCTTTTACTGGCCACAAACTCTACGGGCCGAGCGGCATCGGTGTCCTCTACGGTAAGTACGAGATGCTCGCGAAGATGCCACCCTACCAGGGTGGTGGAGACATGATCCGCTCGGTAAGCTTTGCAGGCACCACTTTCAAGGATCCGCCCGAGCGCTTTGAAGCCGGAACACCTGCCATTGTCGAGGCGATCGGTCTTGGGGCTGCGATCGATTATGTAGCCGCACTCGGCCACGATGCAATTGCTGGGCATGAGGCGATGCTGCTCGATTACGCGACGCGCCGTCTATCAGCGATCCCCGGCCTCAAGATTTATGGCCATGCCCCGGAAAAGGCGGCCATCATTGCCTTCACACTCGAAGCCGCCCACGCGCACGATATCGGCACGATCGTTGACCGGGCCGGCGTGGCGGTTCGAACGGGACATCACTGCGCCCAGCCGCTTATGGAGCGTTTTGGCGTCTCCGCGACTGCGCGGGTGTCGTTCGGGCTTTACAACACGACGGGCGAGGCCGATGTGCTGGTCGACGCGGTCAAGTCGGTGCGGGAGATTTTCGGATGAGCATGGCAGACGACCTGCGAGATCTCTATCAAGAGGTCATCTTGGACCATGGCAAGCATCCGCGGAATTTCCGTCACCCGGCCGATTCGAATTGTCAAGCACACGGGCACAATCCCCTTTGTGGCGACACGCTCACGGTTTATCTCAAGCTCGATGACGGGCACGTCATCCGCGACGTTGCGTTCGAAGGTAGGGGGTGCGCCATTTCGACGGCCTCTGCTTCCATGATGACCGAGATATTGAAGGGAAAGACGGAGGCGCAAGCAAAGGCGATATTCGACGCATTCCATCATCTCTGCACCGAGGGCGACGATGTATCCATTCCACCCGAACTCGAAGAAGAAGCGGATAGGCTGCGCGTCCTTTCGGGGGTTCGCCAGTTTCCAATGCGCGTCAAGTGCGCGACCCTTGCCTGGCATACGCTGAACGCCGCGATCGCTGGAAAGCCCGAAGTTTCGACCGAGTGATGCGAGGTAATGGTGACGGCTGATCGACATAAGTTCGACGACGGCTTGAATTTTCGGGATTTCATGCCAGGCCCTAAGTCGCGCGACGGCGCTATGTTTCGTGCTGGTAAGCCACTCGGTCCAGGCGTACGGGCGGCTTCCTGGGATGCGGTGGTCGATGCATTGCGCACCGTCCACGACCCCGAAATTCCGGTTAACATCTATGATCTAGGCTTGGTCTATCGCCTTGATATCGCAGCGAATGGGAATGTCGCTGTCGATATGACCCTGACCGCACCCGCCTGCCCGGTTGCTGGGACGATGCCGGCGCTCGTGGCCGAGGCGGTCGCGGCGGCGCCAGGCGTGGGCGAGGTGGTGGTTACGCTGGTCTGGGATCCGCCTTGGACCCCGGACCGCATGTCGGATGATGCTCGCATGGTCTTGGACATTCCGTAGGGAAGTCTTATATCTTTCGGCGCTAGTTATATTTGGGGTTCGAGGAACATTATGACGGCACCCTTGATTACGTTGACCGAAGCGGCCGCGGAGCGTGCGAAGGCACTAATGGCCAAGGCCGGTCAACCGGCAAAGGGCCTACGGATCGGCGTACGGACCCGTGGTTGCTCGGGCCTTAGTTATTTCATGGAATATGCCGACGCACCCAAGCGTTTCGAAGATGTAATTGAGTCGCGCGGCGTGAAAATCTTTATCGATCCGAGCTCGGTCATGTTTCTGCTGGGCACGCAGATGGACTATGTGGAGGACAAGTTGCAGTCGGGTTTTGTCTTCAAGAACCCGAATGAGACGAGCCGGTGCGGGTGCGGTGAGAGCTTCAGCGTCGCAGCACCAGCAACGGATGCTGCTTCTTGACCTTCACCCGATCAGCGGACAAGTGCGATATGGCCCGGCTCGGGCCTTTTATTTTTCATTCGGGCATTATCTCGGCTTCGCCGCCAGGAAAAGATAGCGATTGAGGCTGAAGAAGTAGGTGCCATCTGCGCCGCGCTCACGAAGTTCGTCCGCCCAGGCACCGGCTTCCTCTCGCGAAATGCCGTGGCGACCTTCCACGAAGGACCGGATCACGGGAATCATGCCGGCACTGTAGGTCTCGCGCTCGTATGCCGGGTTGAAAAGCGCAAGGACGCTCTGGCGCATCAGTGCAAAACCCGTATGCCGAAGGGCTGCCGCCAGACGGCTCGCTAGATGAGCATCGGCAAAATGGTCCTCCCATGCGGTGAGGATGCGATGCATCCGTGGTCGATCGGTTGAGTGCCACACCACACTCGCCCAATCCGTATCGAGCACGAGGGCGCGCCCGCCAGGCTTGAGCACCCGGCGCAGTCCCGTGAGCGCGTGCGGAAGGCCTCGCACATAGAGATAAACCTGTACGGCCGCTGCCGCATCGAAGCTTTCATCCGGATAGGGCAATGCCCTCGCATCGGCTTCGTCGACTCGCACCCAAGGCATTGCGGAGCAGCGCTTGCGAGTCATGGCGACCATATCAGCGCTACTATCAACGGCTGCGACGTGGCCCGTCGGGCCGACGATGCGCGCCATGTCTGCCGCAAGGAATCCCGGCCCGCAGCCTATGTCGAGAGCACGCTCGCCCGGCTTGAGATTGAGCGCTTCGAGTATCGCCGCGCGCTGCTCCACGACGTCGGGGGTTCGATAGACGGCCTCGAGTTTCCGAGCGGCCTTGTCGTCGAATACCGTACCCGCACTCATCCGGTCTCCCGCTTAACCGTATGCGAGACACCATAGCAGGCCGATTTTAGAGTCAAAAGCGGCTCTCCACGTGAAATGTCAATTTGTGCTCCCCGTTGGCCGGCACATCGACACGCCAAAGTGCTACGGAAGAGTTGACTTTCTCGTGGCTCTCGCTCTCGTCGAGAATACGCCAATCGCCGGGCAGATTCTCGACGACAGCGACGGTGACCGACTTGTTTTTGGCGTTGTGCAATGTGATTTCCTCGTTCGCCTCATAGCTTCTGTCTGTCGGCCGCTCGACGTTGGTTTGGCGCCGCTCTGCGGTCACGTCAAAGGCCTGTCCCAAAGTCAGTTTAACCGGCTTGTCCACGGGCGTTTCCGCGATCCGATCTTCGCCAAGAAGCACGGGGGACCCATCGGGACTACGCTCATAGGCGCGCACGATTCCGCCGGGAAGCGGCGTCCCCAGTCCGCCGGATTTTTTATTGTCGAAATTGAGCTTGCTGATGACCGGCACCGGCGTCGGATCGCTTCCGACCGGGGAGGTGACGGGTGCCGAGTCATTCATGAAATATTCCTTCTTGACGGGCACCGCGGCGGCGTCAAACAGTGCCAACTGGACGGTCTCGCGCTCGCCGATGCTTGTTTGCCGGTCGACGGCATACCTATAAAACTCCGAGACGGCTTCGGGACCCGGTGAGGTGGACGGTGATGGTACCTTCGCTGCTAGTGCAACCGTTGCATCGGCTGCGCGAAGCGTATTGAGGGGCCTTGCTTCGGCGATTCGGCTTGGATTGCCGGCGACGAGCGTGAGGCGCGCGTTGCGATACGCGGCACCGCTTTCGTTCGTGATACTTGCCCGGGCACTCAACGAAAGATTCGTCTCGGAGGCGTCGAGCTCGGCCACATAATTGGCGGACCATGCGAGCCCGCCTGTGAGATAACCGAGAGCCAAGCTGGCAGTGCTGCCCCTTGCGCTCTTCAGTGCAAAAACGAGTGTCGGCTTCTCGCGCAAATTTGCCGGTATGGAATCGTAGATCAACCGCCCCGGCGGTTGGGTTTCGATACGATCTCCCATCTTCAGGACCACGCCACCCGTCGCGGAAAGCACTGTCGCCGGCTCAATCTTTTCCTCGCCCGTCTTCGGATTGACGATCGCGACGCGGACCTGTTGACCAACCGAGGCCTGCAGAAGTTCCTCGGGCGAGATGACGTTCGCAAGATAGCGCTGCTCGATTAACTCGACGGGTCCGCTCGTTTCGCCCTCCAACACGATCGTTTCGGGTTGTAGCTCGGCCGAAACGCCTTCAAACGCGATGTGGTTAATCCCTTCGTCGAGACTTACGGTGCGCTGATCCTGAACGAGCGCGAGGTTTAATTGGTAAATCGTTAGTGCCAGGCCGGTCTGACGATCAAGGCCGACGTTCTGCTCGGTTTCGGCAGCTCGCGGACTGCTACCCACGAATGGTGCAAAGATCAATGTTATGGCAAGCAATCCAATTGCGGGGCGCATCGCGAACTCCTGATTGAGTCAGAACCTGCCTTGGCATCGGACGCTAGCGGCAAGTTGTGGCGAATTTGCGGCGTTCAGAATCGGTCGACGCGGAAGGGTGTCAGATCGATTCCCGGAGAGCGGCCCGCCGCTAGTGCTGCGACGATGCGCCCCGTTGTCGCACCCTCGGTCAGGCCAAGGTGACCGTGGCCAAAGGCATAGAAGACGTTAGCGAAACGGGGCGAGCGATCGATGACCGGAAGCGAGTCCGGCAGCGACGGGCGAAACCCCATCCACTCCGTCCCTCCGTCGGCATTGAGTTTCGGCAGAAATTGCCGTGCGCGCTTGACGAGGACCTTGGCGCGATCGAAATTGGGCGGCGCTTCCAGGCCGCCAAGTTCGACCGTGCCGGCGAGCCGCAATCCCATCGACATTGGGGTTAATACGAACCCTCCCTCGGCCGAATGCAGCATGCGGCGTACCTCTACACCAGGATTCGGCAGGGTCGTGTGATATCCCCGTTCGGTCTCGAGCGGCACCTTGCTACCGAGCTGACGCGTCAGGCGGTGCGACCACGCCCCAGCGGCGATGACAACTTGATCGAAGGCAATTCGCTCACCCGAGACGGTGACAACCGAGTTAGGTCCATCGGCGCCGATCTCGAACGAAACAACCCTGCCTTCTCTGATGATGCCGCCGCTGCGTACAAACGCCTCGGAAATGCCTGTGACGATGCGGTAGGGATCGGCGACGTGTCCCCAATCCGGCATGAACATGCCGGCATGGAAGACGTGCGCGAGATCGGGCTCCATCTGGCGTATCTCGTCGGGACCGAGACGCTCGACGCGAATCCCGCGCTCGTGCTTGATCTTCCATTCGAGTGAGTCGTGCGCGAGTGCGGCCTCGCTGCGGTAGAGCGAGATACACCCATGACGGTGGAGGATGTCCCGGATTCCGGCGTCGAGCAGCAGAGGTTCGTAGTCGTCATATACGCAGGCAAGAAGGCTTGCGAGCGCTTGCGATGCCGCCTCGACCTGCTTGTGCGTCCCGGCGCGCCAAAAACGCCAAAGCCAAGGGGATAGTTTCGGCAGATATGACCAGCGTATCGTTAACGGCCCGAGGGGGTCGATGAGCCATTTCGGCACGCGCGTGAGGGTACCCGGCACAGAGACCGGAACCACCTCTGTGACGGCGATTCCCCCGGCGTTGCCAAATGAGGCACCCTTGCCAGGCGGGAGCGGATCGATGACCGTGACATGCGCGCCGTCGCGTTGAAGATAGCGCGCGGTACTTATCCCAACGATTCCAGCGCCGACGACGACGACGCGACGAATTGCTCGGCCGGCGTTTCTATTCATTGCAAATGTGCCATCCGTTGGGCGGTAAGATTGTTACTGAAGATATGTTCGTTCCCGGTAGTGTTGCGGATATGGCCGCGCTGTCGTAAATAGCTGCCATGGCGACCCATACTTTCTTCTGCGTCGATGCCCATACCTGCGGCAATCCCGTTCGGGTCGTGGCAGGCGGTGGACCGCAGCTAAAAGGCGAGTCCATGAGCGAGCGGCGACAACATTTCCTCAAGGAATATGATTGGATTCGTACCGGCCTGATGTTTGAGCCGCGCGGCCACGACATGATGTCGGGGAGCATCCTCTATCCGCCGACGCGAGACGATTGCGACATCGGCATCCTCTTTATCGAGACGAGCGGATGCCTGCCCATGTGCGGCCATGGCACGATCGGGACGGTCACGGTGGCGCTCGAGCGCGGACTTGTCACGCCAAAGACGCCGGGCGAACTCAGGCTCGATACGCCGGCCGGCTTGGTCGTCGCGAATTACACACAAAGTGGTCCCTACGTCGAATCTGTGCGCCTCACCAATATCCCGTCCTTCCTGCATTCGACCGACCTCGAGGTTGAATGTGACGGGCTCGGGTCGCTCAAGGTGGACGTCGCCTATGGCGGCAATTTTTACGCCATCGTCGAGCCGCAAAAAGGCTATCGCGACGTGGCGGACCTGACGCCGGGTGAAATCCTTCGGCGGTCTCCGTTGCTTCGCAAGTCGATCAATGCCAGATACGAATTTGTCCACCCCGAGAATTCGACGATCCGTGGCTGCTCCCACGTGCTGTGGACAGGAGCTCCGAAGAATCCAGACGCAAATGCGCGCAACGCGGTCTTCTATGGCGACAAGGCAATCGACCGATCGCCTTGCGGCACCGGCACGTCCGCGCGCATGGCTCAGATGGCGGCGCGAGGGATGCTCCGAATTGGCGATGAATTCGTGCATGAGAGCATCATAGGAAGTCTCTTCCGGGGACGCGTCGAGGCGTTGACGAAGGTCGGAAATTATCAGGCTATCGTCCCTTCGATTGAGGGGTGGGCGCGTGTTATCGGATATAACACGATTTTCATCGACGACCGCGACCCCTACAAGCATGGGTTTCAGCTCGTGTGATTTGCGACGGAAAGGGCGTGCTGGAAAGGTGAGGCGGAGGTAAGACGCCTCCGCCCTTCTCGCATTCAAACTCCTCGCGGTACTCACTCGGCCGCGAGTTTCGGACGGCTCTCGAGTGCAGCGCGAATTATCGCGCCGATGCGAGCGCGTTCCTCGCCCTCGAGCTTCAAGCGAGGCGCTCGTACCGTCTCCGAACCAAGGCCGGCCAAGGCCTGTGCGAACTTGATGTATTGCACGAGCTTGGTATGGCAGTCGAGGTGGAGAATCGGCATGAACCAACGATAGAGTGGCAGCGCCTCTTTGTAGCGGCCGGCGGCCGCGAGTTCGAAAAGCCGAACCGATTCGTCGGGAAAAGCGTTGACGAGACCGGCAACCCACCCCACGACCCCGAGCATCATGCTCTCAACGATGAGATCATCGACACCACAGAAAAGGATGTAACGATCGCCGCAGGCGTTCACGATGTCGCTGACGCGGCGGACATTGTCGGACGACTCCTTGAGCGCAACGATCGTCTTCTCGCTCGCAAGCTCGGCAAACATCTCCGGCGTCACATCGACGCCGTAGGAGATCGGGTTGTTGTAGATCATGATGGGCAGCCTGCTGGCGCGGGCCACCGTGCGGAAATGCGCGAGCGTTTCGCGCGAGTCCGACTTATAGACCATGGCCGGCAGCACCATGAGGCCGTCGACGCCGAGTTTCTCCATGTCGGATGCGTAGCGACAGGCAAGGGCGGTCGAACATTCGGCGACCCCCGAGAATACTGGGACTCGGCCCTTGACGGCCTCGATCGCGCGCTTGACGACTGCACGTTTCTCATCGGCCTCAAGCGCCGTGTTTTCGCCGACCGTTCCCAGCATGATGATGCCGTGAACCCCAGCCTTGATGAGCCGCTCGATATGACGTGCAGTCGCATCGAGGTCGATTGACAGATCGTCGTGGAATTGGGTTGTGACCGCCGGAAAAACGCCACGCCAATTGTATTTCATCTATCGCTCTCCTTGCCCGATATGGATTTGCCCTCGCTGGACGGCCTGCATTTTAAGAGGCGGCGCAATGCGGCCGCCAGCCCCTAGAAAAAAGCGGTAATACCGGTCACAATGCTGCGATCCGCCAGAGTCGGCACTTCACGCAGCCGTTTCTCAACCTTAAGTTTCGATGGGGAGGAACTGCTCTGGGCATAAGGATGGTGGCATGTTGATGAATCGGCTTCTGTTTTATCTTGGCGCCTCTTTCACTTTCGGTGCTCTTGCCGCGTGCCAAGGTTCGCCTGCCAGTGCACCCTGGTTTCCGCCTGCTGGCCAAAGCCAGGCATTCAACGATGGCTATGTCCAAGGATGCCTGAGTGGCTACCGGGATGCCGGTCGCGACGGCACGATAATCGAACAACGAAATGATGAACAAAGATATGCGGCCGACGCCGAATATCGTGCCGGTTTCGACCGAGCTCACGCCGCTTGCTATGAGGATGAGAAGCTGCATCCTCGCGTCCTTGGTGGCGGAAACGGCAATCAGGGTTGAACCGGCTTCATCTTAATGGCGTCCGCCGGGACTTGCGGCAACGCACTCATCACTCCGCGCGTGCGGTCGGCGGGAATCGATTCCGTCTCCAAGGACAGCCTTGTCGTCGGTAACCGAGCGGCATTTCTCCATCACCGACGGAAGCGGTGATGAACTCAATCGTCCGCGCTGAGTTCAAGGCATGTAGCCCAAGCAGAACGATCTGTCGTTCCCCGTGGCGACGACTCATCGGATGCGCCATCGCACCTCTGTCGGAAAATTGGTCTGGACAAGCGGCGGGTGGGTCCTTATATACGGCGCCAACGACGATCCGAACGACATCCTGGCGATGGCGGGCGGTTGTTGTGTCCCAAGGTCGATCTCGCTATAGTTAGCGGTCGTGTCGCCGGCGGACGGTCCGTAGAAATACGGGTTGCCCGAAGCGGCAGATTTTCCATGAGATTGGGCTTCTTGCCCTTTTGTGGGGAATGGGACGTTTCGTCGTCGAGGTCGGCTGATTGACATTGTTGAGAGAGGAAGGGATGCGCAGGCGGCGGCGGATGCGGGAGCGTTTGGCTGTTTTGCCTGCGTGTCTTGAGGCGCGGGGCCTGATTTTTGGATTGGGTTTCGCGTGAAGAGATAC
>DASPOR010000179.1 GCA_035625915.1 Alphaproteobacteria bacterium
TCTCTTCCTGATCCCGGCGATTTCGATGCGGCTTTGGGCGGAGGAGCGTAAAAGCGGCACGATAGAGCTTCTCCTTACGCTTCCCATTTCAGTGTCCCAAGCCGTGATGGGAAAATTTCTCGCCGCATGGGCGTTCACCGGCGTTGCCCTTCTCCTCACCTTTCCAATGTGGGTGACGGTCAACATTCTCGGCCGCCCCGACGAGGGCGTCATCGTCGCGGGCTACATCGGCAGTTTCGTGATGGCGGGCGCCTTCCTTTCGATCGGCGCCTGCATGTCGGCCATTACCAAGAACCAGGTGATCGCATTCGTCGTCGCGTGCGCCGTGTGCTTCCTCTTCATTCTCTCCGGCACGCCGATGGTGCTCAACTTCGTGCAGGGCTGGCTGCCGCAGGTCCTCGTCGACACCGTCGCCTCGTTCAGCTTCCTTACCCATTTCGACGCGATCAAGAAAGGCGTAATCGACGTCCGGGACGTGATATTCCTTGCATCCCTCATCGGCCTCTTCCTCTACGCGAACATCGTGTCGGTCGAACTCCGGAAGTCGGCATAAATCCCCATGCGAAACCTGTCCCGTCTCGATCGCACCACGCTTTCGATCCTTGGCCTCGCAGTCGTCGTGGCGTTGTTTTTCGCCGTCAACATCCTCGCCGAGGGTGCTTTCAAGGCGACGAGCCTCGATTTGACCCAGGGCCGCATTTACACCCTTTCCAAAGGCACTCGCGAGCTCCTCGCCGATCTCAAGGAGCCCGTGACCCTGCGTTTCTATTTCTCGACGCGGCTTGGCGAACAGGTGCCAACCTACGCCAACTACGCCGCACGCGTGCGCGAGCTTCTGGAGCGATATGTCAGTTTGTCGAGCGGCCGCATTCGACTTGAAGTGTACAATCCGGAGCCGTTTTCCGATGCTGAGGATCGTGCGGTCGGCTACGGTCTGCAGGGCGTCTCCCTCGGGAACGAGGGCGATCAGGTCTATTTCGGTCTTGCCGGCACCAATAGCACCGACGATGAGCAGATCATCTCGTTCTTCCAACCGGATCGCGAACGCTTCCTCGAATACGACGTGACGCGCCTCATCGCCGGGCTTGAGAATCCCAAGAAAAAAATAGTCGGGCTCATCAGCTCGCTTCCCATGGCCGGCGCATTTGGCAATCCGATGATGGGACAAGGGACCACCCCGCCATGGACCGTCCTCACCGAAATGCGCGAGCAATTCACCGTGCGCGAGTTCGGCGATGATCCGGACAAGATCGACAAAGACATCGACGTCCTCATGATCGTGCACCCGAAGAAGCTGAGCGAGAAGGCCCAATTTGCAATCGATCAATTCGTGCTCGGCGGCGGCCGCGCACTTGTGTTCGTCGATCCGAATGCCGAATCGGATGCAGGGCCGAGTCCGATGATGATGACGGGGGCTACCAGCTCCGATCTGAAAAAGCTTCTCGGCAGTTGGGGGGTTGAACTTGTTCCCGGCAAAGTCGCCGGCGACCGTACCCTGGCCACCCGCGTGCAAGCCAACGTCCAGGGCCGAGTCCAGACGATCGACTATATTGCCTGGCTCTCCCTCGGAGCCGACAACATCGACCACAACGATGTTGTGACGACCGATGTATCGAGTCTGCTATTCGCCACGCCGGGCATTCTCGAGCGCACGAAGGACGCCTCCACGACATTCACGCCCCTCGTCGAGACGAGCAGTCAGGCGACGGAAATCGATGCCGAAAATCTTCGAATGATTCCCGATTTCGTCTCGTTGATCGCGAAATACAAACCGGTCGGCCATCCGCTCGTCCTGGCGGCACGCGTTCAAGGCGACGTCAAGAGCGCCTTCCCCGACGGCCCACCGCCCGACAAGCCGGCCGAAGCGAAGAAGGACGCGGGCAAAGAGGGCGACGCGACGAATGCCGCCCCCGGCCAGGCCGAGAAGCCGGCATCGGGTGACTGGCTCAGGCAATCCGTGAAGCCGATCAACGCAATCGTGGTCGCCGACACGGATATGCTCAACGATCGATTTTGGGTGCGAAAGCAGGACTTCTTCGGGCATCAGCTTGTCCAACCCACGGCGGGCAATGGCGATTTCGTCGTCAACGCGCTCGACAACCTCGCGGGTTCGGACGCACTCATTGGCTTGCGCGGGCGCGGACTTGCAACGCGTCCCTTCGATCTCGTGCAGCGGATTCGCGCCGACGCGGACGCGCGGTATCTGAAACAAGCCCAGGATCTCGAGGATCGCCTCAAGGATACGGAGAAGAAAATTGCCTCACTCCAGAAGGAGGGCGACAGCGGTCAACATCAAATCCTGAGTGCCGAGCAGCAGCAGGAGATAAACAAATTCCGGGCTGACATGCTGACGACCCGCCAGTCCCTGAGAGAGGTACAGCACGCCCTGCGGGTCAATATCGAACGGCTCGCTGCCGTGTTGAAATTCATCAACATCGGGCTGATCCCGATCGTGATCGGAATCCTGGCCATCGTCATTGCCGTCATCCGCGCCTCGCGCCGGCGCCGGCGCTATGGCTCGACGTGAAGGTGAGGGGAATTCACGATGAAGAATCGAACGCTCGCCGTTCTCGCCGCTGTAACCGTCGTCGTGATTGTCGGGGCCGTCATCGTCAATACCCGCAAGGAGGCATTCACGACCGGCACGGGTGGTGCTTTCCTTCTGCCGGATTTCGCGGGGAAGCTGAACGATGCGGCAAAGATCGTCGTGGCATCGGGTGCGGGCTCGTTCACGATCGTGCGCGGGGACAAAAATTGGACGATCGCCGAGAAGTATGGCTACCCCGCGAAGTACGATGTCGTGAAATCTTTGCTCCTAGGCCTTGCCGAGCTCAAGACCGTAGAGGCCAAGACGGCGGAGCCCTCGCTCTACCCGCAGCTCGAGGTCGAGGACGTGGCATCCGGGGCAAAGTCAGCGATGGTCACGGTCGAGGACGCCAAGGGTGCAACACTTGCAAGCGTCATCATCGGGAAGGAGCGGTTCGGGCGCGGTGGTGACAACGCGACCGAGGTTTATGTGCGCAAGGCGGGTGACAAGCAGTCCTGGCTTGCAACCGGCAGCCTCCAACGCAACGACGACGTCAAGCAGTGGATGCGTCGCGATCTTGTCTCCGTCGACCGCGAGCGTGTGCGCGAAGTCGACGTAACGCCGGCTGGCGATGCCGGGGACGCGGACAAGCCATACCAGTTGACGAAGGAAAAGGCCGGGGAGGGGGATTTCGCGCTCGAAGGGGTTCCGCCCGACGACAAGGTCAAAGCACCTTACGAGGTGGACAGCATCGCAGGCGCCCTTGGAGCCCTCAGTGCGGATGACGTCCTGCCGGCCGCAAATCTGAGGGCCGACGCAAAGCCTATTCGCAAGGTCGAATTCAAGACCTTCGACGGTCTTTCGGTCGTCGTGCAGCTCTATCTCCAGGATGGCAAGACGTGGGCGAAAATCATCGCAGCGTCGGATGCGACCGCACCCGGAGCCAGTGCCGAACAGGCCGCGGCAACGGCAAGTGCAGCGCCCACCGGAGCGGGCTCGAATCTCATGACCCCCGATGAAGTCAAGCACGAGATCGAGGATATCGATGGACGCACGAAAGATTGGGTCTTCGTTCTTGAACCGGGAGACCAGACTACCCTCGAGAAGAAATTCACCGACTTGATCGAACCCAAGGATAAGGCCAAGCCGAAGTCGTAGGCTTCGCGCATGAGTTCTTCATTGCCGCTCGAAAATAGGGCCCGCTCAGCCCTGTGATTTTCGAATGAACGCCGTAGCCCCAATGCCGACACAATTTTCGGCCAGTTTTGCGGATGGCTGCCCGCTCAGGTTGGCGCGGGGGTGACTTCGGTGCCGGAGTGAAGCCACGTCGATTTTCATCGCCGAGACGCTGGCTGATCGCAGCGCTGGCACTCGCAGTCACCGTCATCGTGGGATGGATTGGGATCGAGACGCCACGCCCGCTTGAGGCCGCAACACTTCTCTACGCGCTCTCGACGAGCCGGGTTCCCGATATAGCGCCTGCATCCGTGGGTTGGGTGGCGAACGGGCGACGTTATACCGGCGATCTTTATGGCAACGATGGCGCCCGGGCGGCCCTTCTTCTCGTTCCGGGTGCCGCCGAAACGGGGAAGGACGATCCGCGGCTGATTGCGTTCGCGCGCGGCCTCGCCGACCACCGATTTCTCGTGCTTGTGCCCAATCTTCCGGGCCCCAAA
>DASPOR010000180.1 GCA_035625915.1 Alphaproteobacteria bacterium
CCCGAAATCCCTGCACCTTCGCCCAGTCAAGAATCACTTCGATCCGCTGGCGTAATCGGCTGGCGGTCTCAGTCTTTGCCGTCCACATCGGTTCTAAAACCCGCATGACGAGGGCTGTATCGATCGCTTGAATTGAGAAGCCACCGATGACGGGCTCAACGTGTTTCGTGAGACTATTTTGCCATTGTCGCAGGTGCTGCTTGTTTCGCCATGCCGCCTTATGGGACGCGATATATTTCTCAGCGCACTCCTTGAAGGTAATGGCCTTAGCGGCCTCCAGTGCGGCTGCTTGCCGTTCCCCGCGCCTGTTTTCGATGGGGTCTATCCCGCGAGCCCGGAGCCGTCGGCATTCGATTGCCCGCTCGCGTGCATCGGCTAAGGTCACTTCGTTCGCCGACCCAAGACCCATCTCTCGGGCGCGGCCGTTCATCATGAAACGGAAGATCCAAGACTTGGCACCACTCGACAACACCCGAAGCCACAGGCCAGCGCCGTCAGCGTACATCCCGGGTTTTTTGGTTCTTTCGACCTTGAGTGCAGAGAGCCGGTCTATCTTTTTTGCCATAGATGGTGATTCCACAAATCAGTCCACAAATATCTTGTGGATTTTACTGGACGGCCATGGACATGTCCACTCACGGATGGCAATGTTATGCCCATGGAATCTAAGTTTCTTGAACATACGTGGACGAAGGCGGACGGTACCAATGAGGAGGTCATGTCCCGTCCCGTGATCGACAACTGGCAGCGACTCCTCGACTACTGCCGCGCGAGCATGGCCTACGCCAAGAACGAACAATTCCGCCTGCTTTTCCTCGATCGCAAGAACGGCCTGATGGCCGACGAGGTTCAACAACGCGGTACGGTGGACCACACGCCCGTGTACACCCGCGAAGTCGTCAAGCGCGCGCTCGAATTGGGTGCTTCCGCGATCATCATGGTGCACAACCATCCGTCGGGGGATACAACGCCGTCGAAGGCCGATATCGACGTGACTCACGACGTGAGGGGTGCCTGCGAAAAGCTCGGCATAAGGCTCCACGATCATGTCATCATCGCGAAGGGCGGGCATAGCAGCTTCAGATCGCTCGGCCTGCTCTAGCGCCCGGGCGCGGGCCAACCGGATTGCTGCGCTTCCCACGGGCCGGTCGATCTGCGATAAGGCTTTTCGGCCCGGCGCTGACGAGAGGATGCGATGATTCCGCGCTATTCCCGACCCGAGATGTCGGCCATCTGGTCGCCCGAGAACCGCTTGCGCATCTGGTTCGAGATCGAGGCGCACGCCTGCGACGCGCAGGCGAAGCTCGGCGTCATTCCCGCAGCGGCGGCGGCGGCGGTTTGGGCGCTCGGGCGCGATGCAGTCAAGCCAGGGCGCGTTGCGGAGATCGAAGCCGAGGTTCACCACGACGTGATTGCTTTTCTCACCGCACTCGCCGAGCAGGTGGGGCCCGAGGCGCGCTTCGTTCATCAGGGCATGACGTCGTCCGACGTGCTCGACACCTGCCTCGCGGTACAGCTCAAGGAAGCCTCCGATATTCTGCTCGTGGACATCGACCGCGTGCTCGCCGCACTCAAAAAACGGGCTTACGAGCACAAGATGACGCCAATCGTGGGAAGAAGCCACGGCATCCACGCCGAGCCGATCACCTTCGGCCTCAAGCTCGCCGGTCACTACGCGGAATTTGCGCGCAACCGGGCGCGCCTCGTCGAGGCGCGACGGGAGGTCGCGACATGCGCCATCTCGGGTTCTGTCGGGACCTTCGCAAATATCGATCCCTTCGTCGAAAGCTACGTGGCGGAAAAGCTCGGCCTCGCAGTCGAACCGATCTCAACCCAGGTGATCCCGCGCGACCGCCACGCCGTCTTCTTCTCGGTCCTTGCCATCATCGCAAGCGCGATCGAGCGGCTTGCCACCGAAATTCGCCACCTCCAGCGGAGCGAGCTTCGCGAGGCCGAAGAGTATTTCGCACCCGGCCAGAAGGGCAGCTCGTCGATGCCCCATAAACGCAATCCCGTACTCTCCGAAAATCTGACCGGGCTCGCACGGCTCGTGCGCTCCTATGTAGTTCCCGCACTCGAAAATGTGGCACTCTGGCACGAGCGGGACATTTCCCATTCCGCGGTCGAGCGTGTGATCGCCCCCGATGCGACGGTGGTGCTCGACTTCGCTCTCGCGCGCCTCGCCGACCTCGTCGAACGGCTCGTCGTCTATCCCGAGACCATGATGGCGAATCTCGACCGTTATGGCGGGCTCGTGCATTCGCAGCGTGTGCTCCTAGCACTCACCCAAGCGGGCATGAGCCGCGAGAACGCATACCGCGCAGTCCAGCGCCATGCCATGAACGCGTGGAACGAGGATGGGGCCTTCCTCGAAGGTCTCAAGGCGGACGCGAGCGTCACGAAATATCTCGACGCCGAGGCGCTCGCCGCCCTCTTCGATCTCGAACATCACACCAAACACGTCGACACGATCTTTCGCCGCGTGTTCGGCGAAGGATAGCCGGGCATGCATCAAGAAGACGGCTCGATCGCACGAGCCATTTTGTCGATCGAATCTCGCCTCGGGCAGACTATTTGATTTCTTTCATGACCTGCGCGCGGGCTTCCGCTTCGCACTCAGCGAGGTGGCGCATGATTCGGTGCTCCGAAATCTCGATGTTGTGCGCCTTGAAGTCGGCCATGATTCGTTCGATCAGCCGTTTGTTCCCACCCTTCTCGAGCGCTATTTCGATGAGCGACTTGGCGTAATCCTCTGCCTCCTTGCCTTTGAGGCCGAACTTCGAGGCGACCCAAAGACCCATGAGCCTGTCGCTTCGAACGCGAGACTTGAACCGTAGGTCCTGGTCGTGCGCGAACATCGCTTCCGCTTGCTTTTCGCGATCGTGGAAAATGTCGCTCATCGCGTGAGGCGCTCCCTTGATG
Source organism: Alphaproteobacteria bacterium (assembly GCA_035625915.1). Lineage (NCBI taxonomy): Bacteria > Pseudomonadati > Pseudomonadota > Alphaproteobacteria > Alphaproteobacteria bacterium. The sequence continues at coordinate 2,923 of DASPOR010000180.1, forward strand.
ATGCGTTGAATGTTCGACTCTTTTTATAGCGGGCCGACCCGGCGAGTGGTATCGAAAACCGCATGTGCACGATAGTCGTTCTGCTGCGGCCGGGCCAGCCGTGGCCAGTCCTGATCGCCGCAAACAGGGACGAAATGTTGGAGCGGCCGTGGAAGCCGCCGGCGGAACATTGGCCGGATCGCCCTGGGGTGGTCGCGGGCCTTGATGTGCTCGCGGGCGGAAGCTGGCTCGGGATCAACCGCGAAGGCGTCGTGGCCGCCGCCCTCAACCGCCGCCACTCCCTCGGCCCTCAAACCGGGATGCGAAGCCGTGGCGAGCTTGTTCTCGAAGCGCTCGATCACGCCGACGCAGCCAATGCGGCCGAAGCGCTTTCGGCAATCGACCCCACGGCCTACCGGACGTTCAATTTCGTCGTAGCGGATAACAGCGGCGGATTTTGGCTCCGCAACCTCGGTACCGACGGCCCCGGCAAGGTCGAACCGTTCCCGCTCGCGGCTGGAATGTCGATGATTACGGCATTCGACCTGAACGATCCGGCAAGCCTGCGCATCCGCGACAATCTGCCGCGATTTCAAGCAGCCGCCCTACCCGACCCGGATAGCGGCGACTGGGGCGCGTGGCAGGCCCTCCTGGCGCGACGCAGCGATGGGAAATCCGAGATCGAGCATGAGGGGGACATGTGCGTCGTGACGGACCGAGGGTTCGGCACCTCTTCGAGTTCCTTGATCGCCCTGCCCTCGCCACAAAAGCTCGGCGTGCGACCGATCTGGCTCTTCGCACCGGGCCGGCCCGACAGGACGCCTTTCGCTCCCGTTCCGCTCCGTTAGCCCCCGCCGAACAGAGGGACCGCCCTCGTCGCTATTTCGCCGGTATTTTCCAGCTTCCATCGGGCTGGCGGCAGATCGTCACTTCGTAGTTGGCGGGCTCGGCGACGTTCCTGGCCTTTATCGTGTGAAGAATATCGCGGCATTCTTGACCCTTCACCTCAACTTTTTTCAGCAAGGTCACGGTTCCCGAATTTCCGCTTTTCTCATTGTTCCACGGAATGACCGTGCCATCGGGCTTTCCGTCCATGCCCTCGCGCGCCGCCTGCTTCATCATGTCGACGTCGGCCTTGGTCAGCCTGATATTCCGCGGAAACGTATGCGAATACTGCGCGAGCGCGGCAGGGACCGCGGTCGCCCCGACGATCGCCATAGCAAGAAACGCAATGCCAACGACCTTCCACATGGTACCCCCTTCCCTGCGGACAATTTGGTGAACGGGCCGGATTGCAACAAAAATACGGCATCTTCGCAGCCGCATGATTGCGACGTCATGTCCCCGTGCAAGCCCCGAAAATGACGTAGCCGTTCTTGTCGTCCGATACCGTGAGCGACATGCGCCCCGTCTGCTCGTCGACGATCACGGTCCATCCCAGCAACTTTTCGACACCCTGGAGATACATCTTCTGTTCGACATGACGGACGAGTTCAATCTTGGCATTCACTGCCTGCCCGGACGGCCTGGTGCCGACGATCGTTTTATCGGGAACCGAAATCTTGAGGAACTGGGGCACGTCGATGCTTTCAACCGTCTCCTCGTCGCACTTGACGCCCGGCTCACAGGCGTAAATCTCGATATTGGCGCAGATGAAGGGCTGAGTGCCGTCAAAGGGCGCTGCCACAAGTGGTGCCGGCAGCAGCGACGCGAGTGCCGCCAAGCAGAGACTCGGAACATATTTCATTGCCGGAGCACTCCTAGTTCACGGTGTATCCGCGGCCTTGCAAGCAAGCTGCCATGGCGCGGTTGTAGTCATTGAAGCCCGCTGCATTCGCACCTGCCTGTGCCTGCTGTTGCTGCTGAAACTGTCTTTGTTGATCGGCTTGACGAATGCCGCCGACCATGGCGCCAGCACCAGCACCTATTGCGGCTCCCTTGCCGGCGTTGCCCCCAATCGCGCCACCGACCGCACCAACCGCAGCACCGCGCGCCGCACCGCGCAGCAGCCCACCCTGAGGTGGCGGGGGCGGCGCAGGGGCCGCACTCGCCCGAGTCGGATCGAATCCCGTCTGTTGAACCGCCCAGGAATGACATTCGAAGCGGTCGCGGTCCTGCGTTTGCTGATCCTGGCCTCTCGCCGGATAGATCATCAGATTCTGCGCCGACGCCGCGTGCGCGAATATTGTCGCCATAAACGCAACGCCAGCGATGCAGCGCGGTCGCATCGCGATCCCCCCTGTCGCGCAGAGGCATTGAACCCTGAGCACGGGCGAGCGCCCGATTGGCAATTCCCCACCGCCCAACGTCTCCGCAGCTTAATTCATACTACGGCCTCGGCGCCAGGTGCTACACGAATGACATGCGCCTGAAAGGCGCGCGTCCCTCCCCTCCGTCCAAAATACCGAAGCCGACGCGACCACCCCCTGCAAGGGAATCGCCGCGTATATCGCTTAGCCGGTAAAAGAGCTCGATGCGCGTCCCGTCCGAACTTGGCAATCCGTTGTCTTGAGCCGGCCGAGTTGCTATATGTGGCGATGCGGAAGGGGTACCGTCGCTGCGCTCGTCGTCGGCAACGCACGGCCGAGACGGAGCAATTCCGCAGCCCGCCAGCCCATCCCTCGCTTGAAAGCGAGTTGAGCCATGTCCAGACGCAAGCGCATCTACGAAGGCAAGGCCAAGGTTCTCTACGAAGGCCCCGAGCCGGGCACGCTCGTCCAATATTTCAAGGACGATGCGACCGCATTCAATTCGCGCAAGCGCGGCGTCATTACCGGCAAAGGTGTCCTGAACAATCGGATTTCGGAATACCTGATGACGCGGCTTGGCGAGATCGGCGTGCCGACTCATTTCCTGCGCCGGCTCAACATGCGCGAGCAGCTCGTGCGCGAGGTCGAGATCATTCCGATCGAGGTCGCTGTCCGCAACGTTGCTGCCGGATCGATCTCCGAGCGCTTCGGTATCGCCGAGGGCACGCCGCTCCCGCGTTCGATCCTCGAGTACTATTACAAGAACGACCAGCTCAACGATCCGATGGTTTCGGAGGAGCACATCACCGCCTTTGGCTGGGCGACGCCGCAGGATCTCGACGAGATCATGTCGCTATCGCTGCGAATCAACGACTTTCTGTCCGGCCTTTTCCTTGGCGTCGGCATTCGGCTCATCGACTTCAAGGTCGAGTTCGGCCGGCTCTGGAACGGAGACGATATGCGAATCGTCCTCGCCGACGAGATCACGCCGGATAGCTGCCGGCTGTGGGATTTGAAGACCAACGAGAAGCTCGACAAGGACCGGTTCCGGCGCGACCTCGGCAACGTTGCCGAGGCATACCAGGAAGTGGCGCGCCGGCTTGGCATCATGCCCGAAGCCGGACCGACGGACCTCAAAGGTCCGACGCTCATACAATGATGGCGAAGCGAAGGAAGCAGCGGACATCTTGAAGGCGAAAATCCACATCACGCTCAAAAACGGCGTGCTCGACCCCCAAGGCAAGGCAATCGCCAATGCCCTCGGCTCACTCGGCTTCAAGGGCGTCGACGATGTGCGCCAGGGCAAGTATATCGAGATCGAGCTTGCCGAAACCGATCTCGGCAAGGCGCGCGCCAGCGTCGAGGCCATGTGCCGCAAGCTGCTCGCCAATACCGTGATCGAGAATTACGCCATCGACCTCGTGGGGTAAGTTCCAGATGAAGGCCGCCGTCATCGTCTTTCCCGCTTCCAATTGCGACCGCGACGTGAAGGTGGCCCTCGAGCGCACGGAGGGTGTTGAGCCGGTCATGGTCTGGCACAAGGAGACCGAGATTCCGAAGGTGGATCTCATCGTCCTGCCCGGTGGCTTCGCATTCGGCGACTACCTGCGCTGCGGCGCCATCGCAGCGCACTCGCCGGTGATGTACGAAATCCGCCAGCGCGCCGACAAAGGTGTCCCCATCCTCGGCATCTGCAACGGCTTTCAGGTGTTGACCGAGGCGGGGCTTTTGCCAGGTGCGCTTTTGCGGAACGCGGGCATCAAGTTCCTCGCCAAGGACGTTCATCTCAAGGTTCAGACGAGCCAGAGCCTCTTCACCAACAAGTACGAGTCCGGCCAGACGGTCCGCATTCCGATCGCCCATCACGACGGAAACTACTTCGCCGACCAGGACACGCTCAATCGCCTGGAGGACAACGGCCAGATCGCTTTCCGATATTGCACCAAAGATGGCGAGGTGACCGCCGACGCGAACCCGAATGGGGCCGCGCGCAACATCGCCGGCATCTTCAACGAATCGAAGACGATCCTCGGTCTGATGCCGCACCCGGAGCGGTTGGCGGACCCTGCCCTCGGCGGGTGCGACGGCAAAGCCTTGTTCGACGGAATTGCCGAGGCGCTCTCGTGAGCGCTGCCGAAGACGGCCCGCTCGGCCGAGCGGAACCCGAGATCACGCCCACGACCGTTGCCGATCACGGATTGACGCCGGATGAGTACGTGGTTGTCCTCGAATCCCTCGGCCGCACGCCGACGTTCACCGAACTCGGCATCTTTTCGGTCATGTGGAGCGAGCATTGTTCCTATAAATCGTCGAAGGTTTGGCTCAAGAAA
>DASPOR010000181.1 GCA_035625915.1 Alphaproteobacteria bacterium
ATCAAGAGCGAAGCGTTGCAGATCACAACGGGCATATACCACACGCGCCTTCTGATGTATTCGCAGCGAAGCAGCGCGATCGCCTTACCGTTTCTGATCGTACTCGTGTCATGGCTTGTCCTTCTCTTCGTCGGCTTCGGCCTTCTCACACGATTCAACGGAACCGTCGTTACGGCGTTATTGATTGGCGCGCTGTCTGTTGCGGGTGCGATCTTTCTGATCCTGGAACTCGATCAGCCTTACACGGGGTTCATGCGCGTTTCGAGCGCGCCGATTGAAGCCGCCTTGACCCAGATGAGCCAATAGCATTTCTATCCGGCGGCACGCACATTCCGGTGGGTCTATCGTTTGTCCGATGTGCGGTGGCGGCGGTTTATCCGAACCGTGCGCGGCTTCTCGCGCGAGCGGTGCACGACGAATGTCAGCGTGTGGAATTCGCCTAGTTCTGCGCGCCGTTTCCAGGCCCGTCGCGCATGGGGTTGCGGTCGATCTTGTTCTCGTTCAGGCACTTCAGGAAGCTCGGCATCGCGGCATTCGATCCTCTCAATGCAACGGTCCAGCTCCGTCCGTTCGAAAATCGGACCGACATGTCGGAACCGCTGGCAAACGCAGCGCCGAATCCGACGTTCCACGGAAAGGCCATCGAGACACCCGTCGGGGAATAGACGGTCGCGCTACTTTGCCAAATCTGCTGATCGATGGATGCCTGTACTCTATACCGATCGTCGAGCGGCAGCGCCCACTCGGGATTGTCCAGAAAGACGAAATAACCCTGGGCGCCCAGAGTAAGCGTCAGATTTTCTTGTTTGGAGCGGGAAGCCATTCCCAAGGCGCAATGGCTGAAAACACCGACTTCATTGTAATACGCGATGACTTCCCATTGGCCAATTCGCCCATACGACCTTTCCTCCATCGCGGACAAAGAGCCGAGAGGAATGACGACCAGAGCGACGACGATGCACGCTGTCTTTCGCATGGTAGGCGCCCGACAAACCATGGAAGACTTATCTTAACACGCGACCCTCGCGCCCGCCAACGGGCCGCAACGCGTCGAGCAATGCGGCAAGTGGCACGGATATTGCGCAATTTCCGCCAGATTTCGCGGTTGTCAGGCCAGTTCCTGCATTTGTCGGGCCAATTTTTGCGCTCGGGCCGCCTGAGGTGAGGTGCGCGGTGCCCTAAACTGACGGCACGCTGTCAATCGGACTACAGGTTCGCGCAGGCTTGACAATCACTCAACAAATTGGTTTAATATAAACCATATTGTTGAGAAATTGACTTGCATGGCAATGGACCGAACATGGCACAGGCTCTCACGCTCCGCGCCGTAACGCTGGGTCAGGAGGCCGACCGCCAGGAACAGGCGCTCGACATGGCATTTGGCGCCCTTTCCGATCCGGTTCGCCGCCGGATCCTGATCGAGCTCGATGGCCACGACTTGCTGGTATCGGAGATCGCGGCCCATTTCGAAATCACCCTGCAGGCGGTTTCGCGCCACATCCAGGTGCTGGTCCGCGCGGGGCTCGTCCGGCAGGAGCGCACGGGACGGATCAGCCGATGCAGTCTCGTTACCGGACCGATCTATGACGCGGCCGTGTGGCTCAATCGCTACAGCAAATACTGGAAAGACCAATTCGATCTTCTCGCACTCACGCTCGACGATCTCGAGCGGGAGAAGGTAGCGAGATTGCGGAAAGGCCGTAGGCGGAACACCCGCCGCCTTAAATCCAGGGTCTAGCAGCCGACTGTTTAACGCAATGGGAGCTGGACGATGAATTACAAAGATAGCATGGCAAAAGTCGGGCGTTATCGCGAGGAGATTGCCGAGATTCGCAAGAAAATGCGTGACGCCCAATCGGCGATCGAGCCGGAGGTGACGAAGAACTACCGGTTGGCCGCCGCCGATGGACCGGTTTCGCTATCCGATCTCTTTGGCCGGCAAGACACCCTGATCGTCATTCACAACATGGGTGCGGGGTGCCGTTTCTGCACACTTTGGGCCGACGGCTTCAACGGGGTTTACGATCATTTGCAAAGCCGAGCCGCGTTCGTCGTCGCCTCGCCGGATGCGCCGGATCAGCAGAGGAAATTCGCCGTGAGCCGCGGCTGGCGCTTTCCCATGGTGTCGTACCAGGGAAGCAGCTTCGGCGAAGACATGGGCTACCGTACCGATGACGGCGCACGGCCGGGCGTTTCGGTTTTCAAGCGCGACGGAGACAAGATCGTGCGCGTGTCGGATACCTCGTTCGGGCCTGGCGACGATTTTTGCTCGGTCTGGCACATCTTCGATCTTATTCCCGAGGGTGCTGCGGGCTGGCAACCGAAGTACCACTACGACTCCGAGAACCGAGGCCCTTCCAAGCACGCATGACTCCCAGGTTCGCTAAGTTCGAATAGTCGCTCGCTCGTAAAGAAGCGACCCGTCGCCTCCGTGCCCCCTCGGCGCAGGTAGCGCCGTCACAAGGGGCTTGCAATTGACCCCTGGTTGTATTTGTCTTGAGGGGGCACCCTTGAGATTGAGGTGGGCGCGTGACGGCGGCCGCCTTGCGTTCTAAGGCGTGGCCATTGGCACTGTCGCACTTGGGTCGCAGTGGCTTTCGCCGCTCGAAAACAACTCACCCGCGGATCAAGGGGGGAAAGAAATGGGCCTGCTTCATTCGGGATCCTGCGCCTGTTGCGCGAGCCTCAATCGACGCCGCTTCATGCTTGCCGCCGGTGGGGGGATCGCGGCAATGGCGCTGTCGCCAGGTTTCGGCTTGGCCGACGACGCCTTGCCGACCATCGCCTACGACTCAGTCCACAACCTGCTGCGGCTCCCTAGCAATCTTTATTTCGGCGAGGTATCGGGCGTGGCGCTTAATTCCAAGGGCCATGTTTTCGTACTCTCGCGCGGGAATTCCACGGGTCCCGCGTACGGTGCGGCGGCGACCCAGCTCCTCGAATTCGCATCGGACGGCCGGTTCGTCCGCGAGATCGGTCACAACCTCTATGCGTGGTCGTTCGCGCACACGGTGAAGGTCGATCCTCACGACAACATCTGGGTCACGGACAAGGGTTCCGACATGGTGATCAAGTTCACGCCCGACGGTCGCGTCGCAATGGTGTTCGGGCGCAAGCAGGAGGCGTCGGCCGAGGAAACCGGACCCTTGAAGCATCCGAACCCCCCGCTGCCGGCCGAGCCCGGTCGTTTCCGCCAAGTGACCGATGTGGCCTGGGACGCCGCCGGCAACACCTACATCAGCGACGGCTATATCAATTCCCGCGTCGCCAAAGTCGACAAGGATGGAAATTGGCTTAAGTCATGGGGCGAGCGCGGCAACGGCCCAAGCCAATTCAACACGCCACACAGCATCGCGGTCGACGCCAAGGGCCTCGTCTATGTCGCCGATCGAGGCAACCGGCGTATTCAGGTCTTCGACGGCGAGGGCAATTTTCAGCGCCAGTTCACCATCGACGTGCCCGTGCCGCCAGGCGCGCGGCCCGCGATCGGGAACGTCCCGGACGAGGCCGCGATCGCCGGCGGGACCTTCGCACCCGGCTCTCCCTGGGCGATTTGCATTTCACCCGGACCGGACCAAGTGCTCTACAGCTCGGACGCATATCCGGGCCGCATCTACAAGCTCACGCTCGACGGCAAACTCCTCGGCGTGCTTGGCGAGTCAGGCAAGCAGCTCAAGCAATTCGGCTGGATTCACGAAATGGCATGCCCAGCGAAAAACGTGCTCTATGTCGCGGAGCTCTTGAACTGGCGCGTGCAGAAATTGGTCTTGCACGGTTAAACTGGTGGACCGGTAATTTTCTTTGGAGTGACCGGTTACACCATCGGAAATGCCAAGCCCAGAAATACCACGCCCGCGACGATCAAGAGCCCGGCCGATCGCTCGAGGCGAGCCTTGCGCGCGGGAACCAAGCGCGCGCCGGCCGCGGCGAGCGTTCCCAAAATGATGCCGACGGCACCGAACGTAGCGAGCACTTTTGCCCCCAGATTGTGCACAAGGCTCGTCCGTTATGCCGTTAGAGTATGAAGAATCGGTTAGACGGCCGCCGGGCCGTGCCAAGATGGCCACCCTTAGCGAGCGAACGATCCAACCGTGGCGAACGCCCCGAATCCCGCGGCATTCGCCTCACGTTGGACATTCCGAATGGAGTGCGCGGCCACGGGCAGGCTGGTCGACCCGATGCCGGTCTGCCACAGCAAAAAATATTCGCAATAAAATTGCGGAAAATTTCCGTTCCGTTAACCATCTTTGCGGGTTTTCGGTATAGATTGGCGGCCGCTTGGGGGATAAGACAATCAGGGGAACATGCACGAGCAGTCGCCCGGGTTGCGGCGCCTCGCCAAAACCACCGCATTGTCTGCAGGTTTTTTAGTCGCCGTATATCCGTTGCGCGCCGCGGCCCATGTCAAATGGTTTGCCGCTTATGACGTCGCCGCCCAGCCGAAAGAGTTGGCGGAGATGTGCTGTCCCATGTTTTTCCTGCTGATTGCATGCTCATTGGTCACGATCTGGCTGTTATCCCATGTCGAGAGAACGGTCGTTGGCGCGTTTTTGCTAAGAACGATCGATCGCCTGGGACGGGTCTTGCAGCCGCGCACGGAGGCAATTTTCCGTGCTTGCACCGCGGTGTTTTTCGTAGGGCTGTGGGTTTTGGGAAATATCATTCTGACGCCAGAGCTCAAAACCGATGTGGTCGCGATTTCCTGGCTTCAATTCGCTATTGCCGTGGGAATGTTCTGGCGCGCCACCATGATCTTTTCCGCAATCGGCATCGCTTTTCTGTTCGCCTTCGGCGTCTATAGCTACGGCGCGTTTCACATGATGGACTACCCGATCTTTTTGGGAGCCGCGATTTATCTCGGCCTGAGCGGTTTGCAGCGCAGCTTGTTCGGCCGGCGGCCGATCGACTATGCGCGATGGGGGGCCGCCATAACCTTGATCTGGGCGTCCGTGGAGAAATGGGCCTATCCGCAATGGACGTTTCCGCTGTTGCAGACGCATCCGACATTGGCGATGGGCTTCAATGACGTCTTCTATATGATTGCCGCGGGGGTCGTTGAATTCGGCCTGGCCTTCGCACTGTTATGGACCCCGCTTGTCCGTCGTCTCGCAGCGATCGCGCTGACGGCAATGTTCGTCAGCGCGGTCTTCGAATTCGGAAAATTGGATGCGATCGGCCATCTCTTGATCGTCACGATCCTGGTGGCCATAGCGGTTGACGACGAGCCGAAGGTGGAGCGGCGGCCGATCCTGGCGCCAGCCTATTATTGCGCGGCACTCCTCGGCATCGTCGTTCTTTACTATGGAGCGCACGCCGCTATCTACGGCACGAAAATCATTTAGTCCTCAGATCGTCTTGCGCATGGCGGCCGATTGCGCATGGCGTGGCAGCCTAAAGCACAAAGATTCGCACGAGCCCAATTTTGTCAGGCCGCAATGGGCTCTATGCACTCGGGCACGTCGTTCCTCGAATTGCTGACCACGGCGCCGACGCGATAGGCCCGCATGGCCTCCGACGGGTACGGTCGGAGCAAGTCCGTCGGTTCGCGCTGCGCATCTTCCCCGAGCCACGCCGCGTAATCGTCAGGTGCGAGGATCACCGGCATCCGATCATGAATTTTCCGCGCGAGCTGATTCGCTTCTGTTGTGAGAATGGCGCAGGTTTCGACCGGCACTTTGTCCCGCGCTTTGTCCCATCGAGCCCACAGGCCCGCGAAGGCGAACAATCCGCCATCGTTGAGTGTGTAGCGCCAGGGCAGCTTTTTGCCCTCGGCCTTCTGCCATTCGTAATACCCGTCAGCGACCACGAGACATCGGCGCTTCCTGAAGGAATCGCGGAACGAAGGTTTCTCGGCGACCGTCTCTGACCGTGCGTTGATCAGCTTCGCGCCGATTGACAGGTCCGGCGACCAATGCGGCACGAGGCCCCAGCGCAATGCAACAAGCTCGCGGCCGACCTCAGTAGCACGAACCACCGGAACGTCTTGCGTCGGAGCGACGTTGTAGCGTGGGCGTAGGTTTGGCAAAGCGTTCGAGAACTTGAACAACCGCCGCATCGCTTCGGGTGCGCTTGTGATGCTATAGCGACCGCACATGCAGGCATTACCTCGCGATAACGCTTCGTCGGGCCGACAAAACGGCCGGCGCTAATGGGGCTTGATTGAATCCGCAAACACCATCAGACGTTTTGACAGCACACGAATGAGACCAAGGCGCGGATTGTCAATGTCGGCAATGAGGAAGAACGCGATGGATACAACCACCGACATGATCCACAGGAGAAAAGTGCGGGTTCGGTGCTCACCATATCCGAGCAGTAAGTTGCTGGCGACTGAAATCGATACCATCAGCACCGACGCTTTCGCGGGTATGCGATTCCACCACGCTGCCTGCGTGTATCCTTGCGAGTTCGGGACGTCATTCATGCCGGAAACGATGGCGGCTCGATTACGTCTCGCGCCGGACCACGATTGACACTGCGCTGGCGAGCCTCGGCATCACCACGCTCTGCCTGATCATCATCTACACCTTGGCTTGGCTCTACGTGGCGGGGCCATCATGATCCCGTTCCTCATCGGCTTGGCCTCGTGGACGGCGGTGCAGCGCATCCAAGCCGATCTTCCCGAGGAGACACAGTCCAGTGCCACCCGCTTCCCTCCTGGCCCCGAATCGGCGGGGCTGTACTTTTTGGGTAGCCGCATTGGCACTCGGGTTGCAGGCAAGTCATTTGCCGTCGCCTGTCAAACGTCCCCTCAAGTGATGAGACGACGGTAAACTAGCCCCGCCTTCCCCCATGGTCAGCGGGGCTTTTTTCACGGCCTTCAGGCAAGGTCTCCAGACCGAATTTTGTCTGCCTCGGTGAAGTCTTGCAAATTATTACCGGATGGGTAATTGCACGATCGAGCCTCTCCACTCAACAAGGCTCGGGCGTTGAAAGGCGTGAATGCCCGGGTCTCGGCCTTCGGCCGGCCGCGCCATGACGTTAAAGAGGACGAACGATCAAACTCAGCGCACTCACAAGAGGTTGTCTTTCGTGCGGTATTCGGATTTGAAGTTCCTAAACGCGGATGCCACCAAAACAACAGGAACATCAAATCCACCACACTAGTCGAAGGTTTCGCCTTGCATGGGAGTTGCCACCATCGACGGCCGCCGCGCAAATGCACGATACCAGTTCGTCAGCCGTGGATGGCTATCCGCGAGCCAGGGAAGCCGGCGGAACTCGAGCCAACCGAGCGCGGTTGCAAGTGCGATCTGGCCGATGTCGAGCGGGCCGTCCAAAGCAACCTTTTGCTCAATGAAATCGTAAGCAGTCCGCAGCTTGCCCGCCTGTGCCTCGGCCATCGCCCTCCAGCGTAGCGTCTCGGGCCGTCGATCGATCTCCCAACGATATAGGCTGCCGGCCTCGATCATGCCATTAGCGAGCGCCTCAAGCCGCAAGGCAAGCCAATGGTTGCGCCCCTCCTCCGGTATCAGCCGGGGGCCGGCATGCAGGCTGTCGAGATATGAGCAGATCACCGTCGAATCGAAAAGCGCCAGCCCGTCGTCGCAGACCAGTATCGGTACTTGTCCGAGCGGGTTCACGGCGTACACGGCCTCGTTCCGCCGGACCGGACTGGTTTCGTGATGGATTACATCGATCTTGTTGGCGAGTCCTGCCTCGTGCGCCATCACCAGCACCTTCCGCGCGAAGGGCGAGTGAGTTTGATACAAAAGTTTCATCGATAATCTCTCCTCAGAGGATCGGTTCCGTCGTCGGAATTGTTTGATGGGCCGACTTGCCGCTCGCTGAAGCGCCTGCATATCATCGGCCGCCCTTTCACTCAATTACCTGCGACGTAATTGCACAGCCGAAAACACGGCTGCCAGCCTAGTGTGGCGAATCCGAAATCCACCACACTAGGAAAAGCGTCACGATCTCGCGTCAAGAATTGAGACACGCTAATGAGCAGATTGATCGCCATCGTCTGGCTTCTCATGTTCGCGTTCGGCCTCGTGTTCATACCCGCCGGCGCCGATCGCCCCGCGTGGGCGGCACTCAACGTGCTGGCCGCTTTCCTCGTCGGCGCCGTCAGCGACGAGTGGGAGGAGCGAAGGGCGCGCAAGATGCTCATGAAGGCCGAGCCGTTGAAAGACAAGCTGGCTCGGGAGGCTGCGGATCTCCACGGGCGCAAATCGCGGTAAGGCTGTCCGGGATTCGGCCAGAGCCGCGGTCGTTCAGCTCTTTGCGCGACCCTCATTCGGGTGAGCAGTGAAAAGCGTCCGTGAGCGCAAGTACAACGAGCCACCCCGCCGAAAGATCGAGTTCCTCGGGGTGCTCTTTCAAATACTTGACGACCACCCGTTGTAATTGGGCATTCGTAGCGCCTTCCCGCAGGCAATAATCGAAGCGTGTTGTCGGCCTAAGGGCGTCGAACGTATCGGCTACACCGACAAGGTAACCAAGACAGATATAATATCCCGTGGTCCCCTGTCGGCTTTCGCATTTTTCGAGCAGAGTGTTCCCGGTCTCGAACTGGTAGTTTGACCTTTGCGCGTGAGCGGAATTGCCCGCTAGCATCACGCCAAAGACCAGAAGGATACTCATAGCCAGCTCACGTATCCCCATCTCAATCCCCCTCGACTTGATCGCCTAAACCGTGGTGCGCCGCGTCTCGCAAGGATAGCCGAAAGACGGACTTCCGTCCGCTGGAGCAAGCAGATGGAGGAGACGATTCTGTAGCCGGCGAGAGCACGTCGTGCTCGTCGACCCATGACGAAGCGAATCGCTCACGTCGCGATTCCATGCGTTGAACCGCTTTCCGAGCTTCCCTTTGGATGAGCCGACACGTGTCGAGGCTTCGCTCGCTTGACCTCTCGCCGTTTCCCCATTGTCACCCGAAATCTATCCGAACTCAGGCAGGGCCGGGAAATATTCGTTAACAGATCTTAAGGAGGATTTTCACAGAATTACTTAATATATCGAACAAATCTCTGAAAAATGGAGTTAATTTTACAATCCATGACAGAATACAAGTGGGGAAATATTAATCGGAAATTAAGCGAAAACAGCGTAACACAAGGCAAAGCGCGGTCGATTGGAGATTGACTGTATGCCCGGTGGTCTCGCGACCTGCCTGAGGGATATGCCAGCAGCAGCGGCTCGGAAGCTTTGCGCCATGGCGGTTACGATCCGTGGCAAGATCTTCTTGGCTTTCTGTGCGCTCGCCACGATTACGGGCTTCCTCGGCCTTTATGCGGTCAGCAACGTTGTCGAGTCCGGAAGGCTTGTCGTCGAAACCTACGACAAACCGCTGATGGCGATCAGCTACGCGCGATTGGCCATGTCGAATTTCACCGCGCTTCAGCTCGCGCTCTCTCAATGGCGAGACGCGCAGGACGCCACGAAGCGGGAATCGCTCGCAGCCCGCATGGACGGGCTCGCGCGATCGTTGCACGAGGACCTGGCGGTCGCAGAGGCGCGGTCGATGTCGGGCGGAGCGGCCACCTTGGCGCGCGGCATTGCGAGCGGCATTTCCGAGTGGGACGCCCTCCGGCGTCGCCTTCTGTCGCATGCGGGCGACGACGCAAATCGTACGATTCTCGACAACCGTGCCGCCGCCCTCATCGCCGACCTGGACAACCTGGTGGAATTGACGGCCGAAGACGGCTTTAAGGACCGCGAGAGAGCGCTCTCATCCATCGCGACCTACCGCCGACTAAGCGTCGGCGCCACGATGGGAGCGCTTTTGCTCAGCACGATCGTCGCCATTCTGCTCACGCGTCGCATGGTGCATCCCATAGCCGCCGCATCACACGCAGCGAGCCGCATTGCGGACGGCGAGCTCGATGTCGAAATCGTATCGGCCGGCGAAGACGAGCTCGGCTGGCTACTCGGCTCGATGGCGGTGATGCGCGACAACATCCGCCGCATGATGGAGCGCGAGATCGCGGCGCGCCGCACGGCGCAAATCCGGCTCGAAAACGCCATCGAAAGTTCCGCCGAGGGCGTCATCCTTGTCGACGACAAAAACCGAATCCTCATATCGAATTCGCAGGTTGCCAAATTTTTTCCCGAGCTCATCGACGGCCTCGTTCATGGCGCACAGTTACCGTCTGTCCTCCAAGTGACCCTTATGCAGCCGGTCGGCGAGGTCCGACTTCATGACGGCCGCTGGCTCCGAGTAAGTCGCAGCAGCGTCGCGGATGGCGGATTTGTCGTCATCGCGAGCGACATCACCGTGCTCAAGGAGCGTGAAACTTTCCTTCAGGCTGCGAAGGATCAGGCCGAGGCCGCCAGCCGAAGCAAGAGTGAGTTTCTCGCCAACATGAGCCACGAGCTGCGCACGCCCCTGAACGCCATTATCGGCTTTGCGGAGGTCATTCGCGAATCGGTCATGGGGCCGGTGGACGCCAGATACCGCGACTATGCGAATGACATTCATATCGCCGGCAATCATCTCTTGAGTCTGATCAATGATGTGCTCGATCTCTCCAAGATCGAGGTGGGCTGCCTCGAGATCTACAAAGAAAATGTGAATATCGCGGAGGTCGTCGCGGCCTGCTACCGCATCATTGCGGATCGGGCGCGTGGGGCGAACCTCGATTTCGTCCGTGACATTCCGCCCGATCTGCCGCTCGTGCAAGCGGATCAACGGCGGCTGAAACAAATCATCCTCAATCTCTTGTCGAATGCTGTGAAGTTCACGCCGTCGGGCGGCCGCGTAGTCATATCGGCGCGAGCGCTTCGCACCGGAGAGATTACGCTTCGTGTGTCCGATACGGGAATTGGCATGAGGCCGGAAGACGTCGCGATCGCGCTGGAGCCGTTTCGGCAGATCGACGGCGCCATTACTCGTCGCTACGAGGGCACCGGCCTCGGTTTGCCACTAACCCAGAACCTTGTGGAGCTTCACGGCGGAACTTTAGCGATCAAGACCGCCCCCAGCGTGGGTACGACAGTCACCATCACTTTGCCGGCGGGAAGTGTCGCGCGTGAGGTCGCATGAATAAGATGTCCAACTCGCGCATGGCTCGACTTTTTCGACATTTCGCAACGGCGGCCGAGAGCTTTCGACGGTTTGCACGCACGCGAGGCAAAGGATGTGGCGGTAGCTTCTCTGCGCATTCGCTCAACCAGCCTCGCGACGACGTTGATCTGTTCCGATCGCGAAAATCGGCGCCATTGATCGACCGAGCAGGATTTTGGCGGCTGTGCGCATCCGTTCTTTGCGTATGCCTGCTCAGCGCCACCCTATCCGCGCCCGTGGATTCGGTTTCGCAGCGCGAGACGTGGAAAGGCAAATTCCGTCGCCCCGAGGACATCCCCTTCCCCATCGACGACCAATACTCGCTTGCGAAAGCGGACCTCGGCCGCATGCTCTTCTTCGATCCGATCCTTTCGGGCTCGGGTGCACGCACCTGTGCTAGTTGCCACAACCCCGGACTCTCATGGGGAGACGGGTTGCCGCGAGCAATCGGCGAAAATCAACAACCGCTTCCGAGGCGCGCGCCGACCCTTCTTAACGTTGCCTGGATCCGAATTTTGGGTTGGGACGGCAAGTTCCCGAATTTGGAGTCGGTTGCCTTCGCCCCGATTACTTCACCCGCCATGATGAATCGCAAGGAAGAGGATTTGATCGCAGCACTCTCGGCGATCCCGAACTATCGCCAAGCCTTCGACAAGGCCTTTCCCGACGGCGCCATAACGCGGCACAACATCGAATTAGCGCTTGCGACGTTCGAGCGCACTATCGTCTCCGGGCAGTCGCCATTCGATCGGTGGATCGATGGCGACGAGCGCGCCATCGACAATTCGGCGAAGCGCGGATTCGACATCTTTAACGGGAAGGCAGGCTGTGCAGAGTGCCACAGCGGATGGAATTTCACCGATGGCGCTTTCTACGATATCGGGACAGCCCACGGGGACGATATCGGGCGCGCACGGCTGTTCCCGAACTCAGTGAAATTGCGCCATGCTTTCAAGGTCCCGACACTGCGAGACGTGGCGCGTCGCGCAACCTACATGCACGACGGTTCAATTCAGACTCTCGAGGCGGTTATCGATCTTTACGATCGCGGCGGCGTCGATCGGCCGAGCCGATCGGAACTGATCAAGCCGCTCGGGCTGACCGACCAAGAGAAGGCCGATCTTGTCGCGTTCCTTGGAACATTGACGGAGGAGCCGACGACCTTCTCGGTATCTACCCTGCCGCGCTGAACGTCATTTGACCGTCACTTGGAGATGCATGGTCGGATGAATGGCGCATTGCACGTCGAAGGTGCCGGGCTTATCGAAGCGCAGATCGACCGTCGTTCCGACGGGCTGTTCGCCGGAGTCGAACTTCATCTCGGGGGAATCGACGTAGATGTGGTGGGTAACCTTATCGTCGTTCACGATGTGAACGACCGAACCAGGCGCAAGCTGAAGGCTATCCGGAAAAAACGTGCGGTCTCGCTGGCTTACCGTAACCGTGTCGGCGGAAAGTACGATCGGGGCCGCCATGACCACGTAGAACACAATCGAAAGTAAAAGTGCGTCCCACCGACGTGCCTTCGTTACACCCCGAACGCCTTCCCGCACGCAATGCTCCATGACAAAACTTCGGCGTCTCGTGCCGTCCCGTACCGTCGTTTGCAATCGGCATCATAGCATGCAGGGCGGCAGCCCTGAAGTCATTCAATTCCCACGACTTTGCCCAAATCTTTCACCTCGCGTATAACAAGCTCGATTTGGGCGCCCACGTAGGCAGAGAGGCGTCTCTGGGGCCCTGCAGAATACAGTTTTGACATCCCCGGACCGAGCCCAAAATCGGATGGGTCTTTTCTCACACATCGTCATTTCCCCAATTCGTCGCTTGAACGGCTCACCCATAATATGCTGAGATTTCGGGGTTCGATATCTCTTCATACTGCCCCTTTCGCGTCGTTCAATCGGTGCCGCAGTCCATTGAGCGACTTGGAACGAGACAGATTGGAACTCGCTGCCGGCAAACGGCGCGACGAGTGTGGCGAATCCGAAATTCGCCACATGCGGGTGCGGGACCGGGAGCGAATTCCGAATACAAAGCCACGCTATTAATATGTTGTATTTAGTGTGGTATTCGGATTTGAAGTTCCTAATCGCGGATGCCACCAAAATGACAGGAACTTCAAATCCACCACACGAGCGCCGAGTTGAGGGGCTTCGGCCGAAAGGGCCGACCGATGCGGGTCTATGAAGCGATCGTCAAAGCGTTAGAGGGAATTGGGGTCGATGCTGCATTCGGCGGTGCGGGCGAAAATGCCGCCTCGCTGATGCTGGCGTTGAAACACGCCACAAAGATCAAGCCGGTGATCGTGCGGCACGAGCAGGCAGCCTCGTTCATGGCGTGCGGCTACGCCATCTTTTCAAATCGGCTCGGTGTCTGCTTCGCGACCGCGGGGCCAGGGGCGTTCAACCTGTTCTCCGGGCTCGCCGTCGCGATGTCCGATTCCTATCCGGTTCTGGCCATTTCCGGCTACGCCTCGCTCGAATGGCGCGGCATGGGTGCTTTGAATGAAACCTCGGGTCTCAGCCGCACACCAAATTCCCAGGCCATGTTCGGTGCAACCACGAAGCGTTCCTACCTTTTGGAGGACCCCGCCCAGACATGCGACGTCCTGGAAGAAGCGGTCAATCTGGCTTTCGAGGGGCGACCGGGACCGGTGCACATCCATGTCCCCGAAAACCTGACCCATCGGGGGGTTTCGGTCGACAACTATCGCGATATTCGGCTCAACGTGCGACCGGTTCTTCCCGACTCCGCTGAGATCGATGCCGCCGCGGGTGCTATCGCCGATGCCCTTCGAAAGGGGAAGCGGATCGTTACTCTGATCGGCTACGGTGCGGTCAGAAGCGGGGCTGGTCCCGCGTTGCGGACCCTGGTCGAGCGGTACCAGATTCCGTTCGCGACCACGCACGACGCCAAGGGCATATTGCCCGAGGATCACCCGTTGGCGGTCGGCATTCTCGCCGATAGCGGCCACGCAACGGCCGGCAAGACACTCGTCGAAGCGGATCTCGTCATCGCCGTCGGAAATTCCTTCGCGCAGCATGACACCTTCAATTTTCTCCCGGACCTGCTCAAGGGCAAGACACTCGTTCACGTCAACATCGATCCTCATGAGATCGGCAAGGTTTATCGGGCGGAATGCCCCGTGGCCTCCGATGCCAAGCCCGCGGTCGAGCAGATCACCAGCACCCTTTCGATCTCGGTCGATCCTGTCGCACCGGTGCAATTCGAAAAAGACCGACATATTTCGGCATCAATCGTTAACCTGGAACCGAATCACATTCATCCCGGCCAAATGGCCCAGTGTCTCTCGCGCCTGCTGCCTGATGACAGCATTGTCCTAGCCGATGCGGGCGCGCACTTGGCATGGCTCGGTTACTACCTTCAGCTCTCGCCCGGACAGCATTACCGCAAAGCCGGAAGCTTCGGCCCGATGGCCTGGGCGGTGAACGGGGCCTTGGGGGCGAAACTCGCGCACCCCGAGCGGCCCGTCGTCGTCGGATGCGGGGACGGCGGCTATCTTCTTTCCGGCTTTGAGCTGATGACCGCGGTCCAATACAACATCCCCGCGATCTGGATCATCTTCAACGATGGGGAATTCAAGCTCATCAAGCTCTATCAACTCGAGACCTACGGCGAGTCCGGGCTCGTCGAGTTCGCAAACCCCGACTACGTTGCCTATGCAAGAGCGTGCGGGGCTCAGGGCTACCTCGTGAAATCCGTGGCAGAGTTCGAAGCGGCGTTCCGCGAGGCGCTCGCATCCGGCAAGCCCACCGTGATCGACGCTTCGATCACGCGGCTGGCACTTCCACATTACAGCCCGAACCCCGCAGGATTGTTGGCGGCGATCGAGGAGGCCATTGCGGGCAAATTGCGGGGCGGCTGACGTCGGCCGCAGCACGTCGGCAGATTTTTACGATCGAGGTGCGCCGCACGCGTTGCGAAAACAGCCGGACGAGGATTTAGGCGCTCCACGGCGCAGCAGGCGAAATGTCCATTCGATCCGGGTCGGAACTGTAGAAGAGGGTCATGGCAAGGAGACATTGCCGCGGATTCGATCACGGCTTTCCCGCTCATTTCGACGGATGGGCCGCTCGATTCCGCGGATGATGGCCGCTGACCTCTGATTGCGACGACGGGACTCCGTTGCAGCGATTACACGAGAGGGGGACCAATCATGTCCGACGCGCCTCACGGGTTCGACGAGATGGCGAGATACCCTCTCCTCGAGGCTCTCCTCAAGCGCAGATCCCGCCGCATCGGCCTCGGGCTCAAGACGGTCGGTGCGGGCGAAAACACTTACACGTCCAACGCCGACCCTCAGCCGCTGAGTGAGCTGGAGGAAGCGGTTCTGATCGCCGCGATCGGATTGACCGGCCTCACGATGCCGGACCGGCCGTTCGAATCGCCCACGGGCGAGAAGATTCTCGGAACACCCAACCTCAACATGCCCGGCCGCGCTGCCGGCAGCACCGACAACGCGCAGGCCACGCACTTTTTCCTGTTCAACGACACGGGCACGTATTTTCTGAAGCGCCTCGACACGTTCGACCCCACAGCCCCGCTAACGCCGGAATTGCTGATCAATCGCGCGCGCGCGTGCAAGGTCAAGATATTCGACAAGCGCCCTGAGTTCCCGCGCGAGTTTCCCTATTATCTCGATTCGAACCGTTTCCTTTCCAATCTGCCGGGATCGACAATCCTGTTTCCGGTCGTGGACATGACGCGCCAATACATCAACGCGCTCATGTATCTGCTGACCGAGCCGGACGGCTTTCGGCCCCTGATACTCGACGACCGTAACTTCTACCTCCCGGCCGGCGTGTGGAAATGGATTCGACGTGGCTTCCTAAACAAGGACATCAAGCTCCCCCTGGGAGTCCTTGGCACGATGCGGACCCAGATCGAAGCGGAGCTGTTGCTGCAGAACTTGATCTTGATGCTTCAGGCGATGGGCCTTGGGGGATGGATTCACGCGTCCGTGGCGCCCATCGAGCTCTTCCCCGCGCTTGGGTTCAAGATCGTCACGCCACCTTATCGTCTCTTCGATTTCCTCCGTTGGGGGACATTCGTTCGCTCGGCCCGATCCCACCCCGTGGGCCTCGATCCGCATATCGTCGGGATGTGCCCGCCCTACTATGAGTCCATGGCGGACGCCGTGCAGGCCGTGATCGACTCAAAATACGGCCCGGGTGGAACCTATAACGACGCGGCGTATTTCAGGTCCATTTTCAAGGGCAATCGCGGCGAGCGCTATCTGTCGGAAGTCCCCCATTATCAGGACGACGTCATCGCGTGCGTAAAGGATATCTGCACGTATATTTATAAGACCCACGGCCGTTTCCCCGCGCACTGCGACGCGATGTTCGCGCCAGGCGTTTGGCTACAGGCGCATCACCTCGATTTGGATTACTACGACACGTTATTCAAAGGCGGATACACGGATACCCAGCGCCAACACCAACAGCGCTGGCATGGGAGTGCTTGAGATGAGCACCGATAAAAATCAAGTCGGGCAGAACGTCGTCCTCGGTCCAGCACAGGCCCGCTTTCTGCTGTCCCTTGCTTCTCGAATCGTGCCGGAGGTGAAGGACGCCGAGGACGAGGTGAAAAACGGCCTCGTTTCGAGCGTCGACCATGCTCTCGCATTGCAGACATCGACATCGCGTCTGCTTTTCAAGTTCCTGCTCTTCGTTCTGCAGTGGGTTACGGTGCCGTTCACGCTCCATCGATTGGAGCGTCTGCCGCCGAAGTGGCAGGATGCAGTCCTCGAATTCTTCGAGAACGCGCCCCTCACCGTCGTGCGGGCCGGCATTTGGGGCGTGAAAACACTTATCTACCTCGGCTATTACGGCCAAGAGAGCGTCGAACGCCGCATTCAATATCTGCCTTCCAAGACCGACGGCAACAGCAAGCTCGAAGCCTTGTTCAGACAGAGGGCTCAATAAATGCCATTGCGGGAATACGACATCGTGATCGTGGGATCCGGTGCCGGTGGCGGAACCGTCGCATCCGAGCTCGCCCCCCTATGCGCGGAAGGCGTGCGGATCGCCGTCCTCGAGTGGGGGCCGAGGTTCAGGGATGACGAGTTCACCGGCCGAGAGGTCGAGATGGCGGAAAAGATTTTCTTCGATTCCGGCGCCATCCAGAACAAGGCGCGCACGCTTACGGTCGCTTGCGTGCGCGCCTATGGCGGGTCGACCGTCGCCTACACGGGAACGTCGATTGAGATTCCGCAACGCTCGATCGATCGATGGAATGTGCCCGGCATCACGCTCGACGATCTCACGCCGCGTATGGAAAAGTTCAAGCGCGAGAACAACGTGCACGAACTTCCCGACGAGGACATCAACGAGAACAACGGACTCTTCAAGCAAGGCTGCGACAGCCTCGGATTCGCGGTCAAGAAATTCCCGGTCAATCTCCGCGGTTGCCGCGGATCGGGCATGTGCAACATGGGCTGCCCGAACCAGGCCAAACAGGGTACCAACCGCGTGCAACTGCCGCACGCCGAAGCGCTCGGCGTGGAAGTGGTCACTAATTGCCGGGTGGAATGGATCCGCGATCGCATCCTTGTCGCCGAGGTAACACCCTCGCCTTACGGCGAGCCATCGCCATGGCCCGCCGGCCGCTACGAAGTGGGCGCAAAGATCGTCGTCATCGCGGCAGGCGCCATGCACAGCTCGGCGTTGCTCTTGCGCTCACAACTGCCGGTGGCGCTGCCGGCCCTTGGCCGATACGTCACGTGCCATCCGGCCCTCACGCTCGTAGCGCAGCATAATCGGCCGATCACGAACTACTACGGCTTTCCCAAGACTTATTATTCCGATCAGTTCGAGGCGACGGACAATTTCATCCTCGAGACCTGCATGTATTTCCCGTTTACGACCGCCAAAAGCCTGACCGGATTCGGCGCACAGCATAGCGCGATGATGTCCGATTTCCGTCGCCTTCAGATGATCCTCGTCCTGGTCTCGGACCCCGCAGCCGAAGAAAACCATATTTCCGCCAATGAAGCGGGCGATCCGGTATTCCACTACGAAATCGCGGACGAAGTGCTCGACGCCTTCGTAAGCTCGCAAAAGGCAGCCACGCGAATTTTCTTCGCGGCCGGTGCCGAACGCGTGCACGCGCCCGCGTCGAATCGCTTTGTGATAGAGCGCGAAAGCGCAGGGCAGATCGACTCGCTCATCAGTCGCGCTTACATGAAATTGGGGAAAATCTCCGTCGCAAGCGCTCACCCGATGGGCGGATGCCGGATGGGCGACAACGCCGCAACGTCGGTCACCGATGTGTGGGGAAAGGTTCACGGCCTCGACTGGCTCTACGTGGCTGACGGCAGCCTCTTTCCCGGCTCTTCCGGTGTCAACCCCTACCTCACCATCATGGCGCTTGCGGACAGGGTCGCGGAGTCCATTCGTGGGAAGTGGCGGGAGCGCGAGCGCAGCTAAGCCCCATGGGCACTCGGCTCATCGAACCTCCCCCTTCATCACTGATTGGCCGGCGCTCCCTCCGGGCAAAGCTGCATCGTGTTCGGATCCACGATCGTGGCGTTGCTCTTCAGATCGTAGAGCAGGCGCTGAAAGCACGGATGCTGGTCGAGCAGAATGCGTCCAGCTTCCATTGTGTCGTTCAATTCGGATGCGGACAAGTTCCAGCTCGTGCCGATTGCCTTCACTCGATCGCGGAGCGCCGTCTGATTGTCGCGAAATTGATCGAAGTCGATGGATATAGGATAGACCGTGAGGCCGGCGAATTTCGGATGACCTGGTGCATTCTTGGCGTCCTGACCCGCCTGGATCAGCGTGTCGGCGAGAAGTTTCAGGCTTGCATTCGCGTATGCGGTTGTCGCATCGATTGGCGCGCCGGTGACCGTGCTCACCTCTTCGATGATACTCGGTACGGAGGCTTGCCTGCCGACACCGTTGTCGGCGTCAGCGCGCGCGTTGATCGCAATGATGACGACGCGCTTCACGCGGCCCGTATTGATGGCATCGAGGAGACCGATCGGACCGTGCGGCGAAATCACAACGTCCATGAGCGAGTGGACTCCCTGATTGTCCACCAAACCGCCGTCCAGGAGGTGCAGGTAATCGATGGGGCGAAAAGCGTCGGGTCCATGCCGCAGCGCATTGGAATAGCGCGCCTGTTTGAATTCTTCGATATTGAGATACCGCGGTCCGACGAGGGTAAGGTCTGACTTGATCCAACTATCGTCCGGGATGGCGCCAACGCAGTTCGGGCCGCTATAGACCTTGAGGCTCATTGGGGAAAGTGCGACCGGAAACGCCGCCGAGGCCGCTACGCCCACCGAGATCGGGAGTGCGCCAAGGTCCGAGCAGATGTCGTTGAAATGCTGCGTGGTGAAGGCGAAGACCTCGCCGGAGGCCATGTCGGTCGCATTCAGGATCACGAGCGGGGCGCCGGGCCGGGCGAAATCCGCAAAGCGCTTTCCGTGAAATAGCCTCTCGTCCAGCAGGTCGCGCAAAGCGTCGATGCGCGTGTAGTTGCTGAATGTCAGGCGAACCCAGGTAATGGGGTCGGCCGCCGTCCATTCGAGAGTGGCCATGTTGTCCTTTAGGAGAAAATCGTCCTTGAGCGCATCCATTCCGTCAGGTCCGACAAGGCCGAACCAAGCGGACGTGACACTGCCGCCCGACACCGAGGAGATGACTTTGATGTGGTCGACGAGCCGCGAGCGCTGGCCGTTTTCGTCGAAGGAATAGACCCGCAGTTCGTCGAGCACCGCGAGTGCCAGGGCCGCCGCCCGGGAACCGCCCCCGGAGAAGGCGAGGAGAATGACGGGCTCTTCAGGGCTCGTCGGCTTCGGAAGGACTGCTTCGTGATTGTAGTTCCCCGCGCCGAGCGGTTGGTTCGGATAGTCCGGGATGGTTTCGCAGGCGTTCAGCGTCAAGAGCGCTGCGAATATCCCAACACCCCAATGCGCGCGAACAACCTCAGTCGAAGGTGACGACTTTCGGCCGCACGATCGAGGTGCCGGCCAGCACCACATCCTGACTCGGCGGAACATTGCCATTCCCCTCAAGCGCGATTTCGTACTCGTTGGCCGGGAGCATCAACGTGTGGTTCGTGACACCGACCTTCTGGCCATCGGCAAGCACGCCGCGATCGTCCTTGTAAAGCACCAGGAGGTATTCCACGGACATGGTTCTCTCCTCGGGCGGAACGTGACCCTTGGCTCGCTTGCGTGGCGCCATCCGCTTGTCCATTTACCATTCGGCGATCCGCAAATCGCTCGAACATGGCACGGTCGATCATATATGAACCCGCATTTGCCGCCAAACCGATTCCGGGCGAACAGCCGCAATCGGATTCATATCGATGTCGATGGATGGCCGGGTCCGCTCAATCGTCGAACTGCAACCGGCCTGTGCCCTCTCGTGTTTCGTCATCCGGAGATAACCGGAACGAGCTACGGTCGCGCGACTCAGGCCCGCTTAAATCTGCAATGACCATTCAGGCCACGCGACGAGAACAATGCCCGCCATGAGGAGCACGCCGCCGATCGCCCACCCAAACCCGCGCCCAAAGGGCGCACTCTTTTCGATAATGACGATGATCGAGAGCCCTGCGATCCATATCAGGTTCATGACGCCGCCTGCAAAAAGGAGCAGCATCAAAGCCCAGCAGCAACCGACACAATAGGCCCCGTGCCATAGCCCCATGCGAAAAGTGCCGCCCACGCCGGTCGACCAATGGCGCGACAGAAAATCGATTGGCGATCGGCAACCCTCGAGGCACGCCGATTTGAAGGGCGTTAACTGGTAAGCCCCTGCGAGGATAAGGATGACCCCCGTCAATCTTGCGCTCTCGCTCCACATGAACATGGGAGAGACGAGAGCAAGGCACTCCAGCGACCATTCGAACCCCGTCGCCAGCACCGAGAAGAGAAACCAGATCGACAGATAACCCGCCACAAAAGCAACGGTCGTCATTACCGGGCTTCGGCCGCCAGCACCCACGCTGCTTCGCCGCGCCACGGCTGCATGCAACAGGACCATCGGTGCCGCACTCGGTGTCATCATGGCAATCATCATGATCCACCACATGAACAGCATGATGAGCCAGTACGTCATGCTCCAAGTCTCGTGCGCGAACATTCCGATCGATCGGCCGACGAAAGGTGGAAACGTCGTCGCCGTCATCGCAATGGGGCTCATGCCCGTTCCCGAGCCGAGCAGCACATACATCCAGGAGAGAGCAACGAGTACAATCGTCGCGGCAATCACGATGCGCCGGTCGCGCTTGAGCGTTGCTTCGATCAAGCCGTCGGTCATGGGGGGAGCGGCTCGCGGCTCACGCCGCGACGCCGCCCGGTGTTTGGACTACGTAAGCAAGCGAGCTGTGCGTGCCTTTCGTTTCGAATTTGATGGCGCCCGTCGACTTGATATTCGCAGAAGCGATTTCGGCTTGCCGATGTTCAAAGCCTTCGGGCATGGCAATCTGGATGCGATGGGGCGCACCCGTAACTGGATTCTTGATCGGCTCGACGTCCGTCTCCAGAACCCCTTTCGCGACAAGTCGCGCGACGCGCCCGTTTTTGTCGAAAGAGAAATCGATCCGCGTAAAAATCGGATCGGGCATCTTGCTTACGATCAGGCTGAAAATGTGGAATATCGTACCCTCGGCCGAATGCTTGCCCGACAGGATGTTGAAGAGGGCCTCGCGCTGTTCGGGTGTCGCTCGCTCATCGACGATCGCCTGCATCGTGCCGTTGCCTTCATGCAGCGCCCCAGGAAAATCCACGGTTGCCGCGAAGACCAGCCCGTCGAGCTTGGTGCTGGCGAAATGACCTTTGACGATTCGCATACCGACGAGGCCCTTGCACGATCCATGGGTCGGGCGGGCGTTAAAGTCGCAGGGGCAGCCGAACGCACAATTGCAGTTCTTGATCCACTCGCCTTCAAGGCGCCAATCAGCCTGTGGCATGGGTGACCCTCCCTGGCTGGACGAGCTGCGAATTATAGCACCATCGACCCGAAATGTGGCACGACTCCGATGGGCCGCATAATGTCAGATTTCCGTCACGAAACGCGTGCTTGGATACATCCCAGGCAGTCCGTTTTTTGGCGGGAAAGGCGGGCGGGATCGCGGCGGCACCGTCCTATTGATCGGAAAACCAAGGCCGCATAGCATCGAGAATCAAAGCGGTCGCGTCGAAACCGCGGACAAAGACTCGGGTGCCGACCCCAAAACACCGACTGCCACGACATTTACGTAGATCGCGGGGATGTCATGAATCATGAGACGGCACTTTCGAATGCCAAAGAGATCGCCAGTGGCGTCTTGATTCCGGCCGCCAGGCAAAACGACAAAGAGGGCCGGTTCTCGCCGGAGGCCGTGGACGCACTTGGGCGTGCCGGCCTTCTCGGACTCATGCTGCCGACCGAGTTCGGCGGTGCCGGCCTTGGCCCGCGGACATTCGCCTCTGTGACCGCAACCCTTGCGGAGGCGGACGCATCGGTGGCGATGGTCTATCTCATGCACGTGCGGGCCGCTGCAACGATCGCCGCCGCCCGGCCAGGTGCTGCGGTTGCGCCGATATTGAGGGATATCGCGGCCGGTCGTCACCTGACGACACTCGCGTTCAGCGAGGCCGGCTCGCGAAGTCACTTCTGGGCGCCCGTCTCGCGCGCGCGCCGAAACGGGGCGGGCGTGCGCATTACGGCGAAGAAATCGTGGGTGACGAGTGCCGGCCATGCGCAGAGCTACGTCGTCTCCTCGCTTGCGCCGGAAGGAAAGGGTCCGACCGATTCGACCCTCTATCTCGTTCCGGCGGACGCGCCCGGTATCTCGGTGGCGGGGCCTTGGGACGGCTTAGGACTGCGGGCCAACGCATCGGCCCCGATGTCGCTCGAGAACTGCGATGTCCCGGCCGAGTTGCAGCTCACCGACGACGGTGCTGGATTCCAAGCGATGATGGAGGTGGTTCTTCCTCAATTCAATCTGGGGACGGCGGCCGTGGCTTTGGGCCTCTGCCGCGCCACGGTCGCAGGGACCGCAGAGCATCTCAAGGCCGCCAAATTCGAGCATTTAGGCCAAAGCCTCGGCGAGAGCCTGCCGACACTCCGCGCACAACTTGCCACCATGCAGATTGAGACCGATGGCCTGTCCGCTCGGGTCGACGATCTGATCGATCATCTGGAGCGGCCGCGAGATACGACGCTCCTGCGCGTGCTCGAAACCAAAGCTGCAGCAGGCGACATCGCGATCGACGTCACATCGGCGGCGATGCGGGCATGCGGCGGTGCCGCATTTTCAAAGCGCACTAATATCGAGCGGCTGTTCCGCGATGCGCACGCGGGTGCGGTCATGGCGCCGACGGGCGACGTCCTGCGCGAGTTCATTGCGCGGGCGATCCTGGGGATGCCGCTCTTCTGACCGTGAACGCCCCAGCATGAGCGGGCCGGGCGAGGCCGAACGCTTCATCGATCGAAGAATTCGTTTCGATCGCAGCGCAATTTACCGGGAAGGCGATCATGGGCCAAACAATTTGGGTGGGTGCGGTCGCATACGATCCGAAGGTCGTCACGATCTGGGAAGGCATGCGGCGCTATTTTCACGAGGAGGCGCACTTGCCGGTCGAGGTCGTGTTGTTCCAGAGCTACGAAGCGCAGGTGAGCGCCCTCCTTGCGGGCCGCGACGACAACGCGCCGCGCATCGACATTGCGTGGAATACGAACCTCGCATATTTGCAGGCCGAGGCATGGAGCGACCGTCGTTGCCGCCCAATCGCCATGCGCGACACGGATCTCGGCTGGATGACCAAGATCGTCGCCGTCAACGGGGGTCCGGTCAGGGGGCTTGCCGACCTCAGGGATCGAACGTTGGCGCTCGGCAGCCGCGATAGCGGCCATGCCGCAATCCTTCCGGTCCATTTTCTCGGGCGCGAAGGCTTGGCCGAGGGGCGAGACTACCGCGTGCTGCGCTTCGACAGCGACGTGGGCAAGCATGGGGACACCGGCACGAGCGAAGCCGACGTCGTCCGCGCGGTCCTGGACGGTCGCGCCGATGCCGGCGCCATCGGCAGTCCGTTCTGGAAGTCGGTGCGTAGCGAACGCTTGGTGCCGGAAGGTGCGCTGATCGAGATCTGGTCGTCCCCACCTTACAATCACTGCATGTTCACGGCCCGTCCCGACTTCGACCCGGATTTGGAGCGACGGTTTGCCGAAGCTCTATCGGGGATGAACTACGACAATCCGAGCCACCGCGCGGTGCTCGATGCCGAAGGACTACGCCGCTGGGTGGAGCCGCACTTGAGCGGATACGATTCTTTACGCGAGGCGTCGGCGCGTCAGGGATTCTTGAAGCGTCCGGCAGCCCCCGTGGCCAAGCTATGAAGCGGCTTCGCCGCCAAACGCGCATTTAACGACCAGCACGTTACGCACAGTTGAAAATCGTCGCCAAGCGACGTCGATGCTCGCTTTCCTTGTCGAAAGCACGGCGCACGGCGGCGAACGATTCAGCAAGCGGGAAGATGTCGGCGGTCACGAGCAAGTCGGCATCTTCCGCTCCCACCGGATGCCAGTAGACCCCGGCGGCCGTGATCGTTATCTCCGGCACCAAATCCGCGCGTGCGAGCGCCACACCCTCGGTCGCGGAGCCCCGCAGTGCGACACGGCGTATGACCCGGTTCTCCTCGGCTATCTCCCTGGCGTCGAGGAAGCGGCGGAACGTCTCTGCCTCGTCATCGGTCGTCACGGTCGCCGCCAATCGCACCCGAAACCCTTCGGCGCGTGCGCACTCGATTCCCCTCAATGCGCGAGCCCATGACCCCTTTCCACGATGACGGTCATGCCGCTCGGGTGTGGGGCTGTCCAAGCTGATCTGGAGCGTCACCCGCTCGCGCGACAATGAACGCAGGGTCTCAAGTCGCCGCCCCGCGAAGAGCATGCCGTTGGTGAGCACTGTCGTCGGCGCCGCCTCGGCGCACGCGGCCAGAATTTCACCAATGTCCTTGAGCAGAAAGGGCTCGCCGCCGGTAACAAAGATTTCGCTGACGCCGAGCTCGGCTGCTTCAAGAGCGATCCGCCGCACACGTTCGACGCCGAGTGCCCTCCGCGGCGCCTTTGGTGAAGAGCGCACACAGCAATAATCGCACTGCAGATTGCAATCGAAATTCGTGTAAAGCCACAGCCGGGAACCGACGGGTCGATCGGCGTCGGCATTCGCGGGGGCTTCCCCGCACCGAATGACCCAACGCGTGCGGCCCGCCTCGGCGGTTGTTTCCAGCAAGGTATTGCGAGTAAAGCGGCACCAAGCCTCAAGGTCGTCGCCAACGCCCGCCTCGCGGCCGATGATGGCGAGGAGATCGCCGGGCCGGCTGCGACGCAACGCGGCAATCAGCTCCGGCAGCAGCCCGGAGGCGAACGTCCTCGTTCCGATGTCGAGCTCGATGCTCGTCTTCATTTGCATGCGTCTTCTCGTCGCAAAGCCGGTTTCATACGATTTGATTCATTGGGTCACTCGTCCGCCCGAAATATCGATGATGCTACCCGTGACGTAGGAGGCCTCATCCGATAAAAGCCACACAACGACGGAGGATACATCGCGAACCTCGGCCATGCGACCCATCGGGATGGCGGCAATCGTGGCTCGCACCCATTCGGGACTCTGCTTGAGATCCTCTTCGTACATTTCGGTGCGCACGTATCCCGGGCGCACGGCATTCACGCGTATTCCGTCCTTCGCCACCTCTTTGGCCAAACCCGTGGTGAACACATCAAGGCCGCCCTTTGTCGCGGCATAGTGGACGAAGACCCCGGGGGAACCGGTTCTGGCCGATGCGGAAGAGATGTTGATAATGCTGCCGCCCTTTCCGCCGAATTTCGGGGCCATACGCTTGACCGCTTCGCGACTGCAAATCATGGGACCAAAGAGGTTCACTTCGATGAGGTGTCGCGTCGCCGCCGCCTGCCAAGATTCGATTGGCCCATGCTGGCCGCCCTCGCCCGCGTTATTCACGAGTGCGGTTATCTGACCAAGATTGGACTTAACCTCGTCGAACATCCGCACGACTTGGTCCTCGTTCGTCACGTCGGCCTGAACGGCGATGGCGTGTCCACCGCGCTTTCCGATTTCGTCCACGACGGCATGCGCTTCTCTTTGACCTCGAACGTAGTTGACGCATACGCTGTGGCCGTGCTCCGCCGCGAGCCGGCAGATATCCGCACCGATACCCCGGCTTCCGCCGGTCACGACTACGACTCCCATGTGCCAAACTCCTGCCTATAAATCGACAAAATCGAAGCCTCCACGCTTACGATCGGGAAAAACATCCTCGACGAGCATCGGCTCGTTCAAAAGGCCCGCTTACGGTAAATCGCCCCAGCGATCTGCGTCCGGGTGGGGCCGCAGGTCTAGGAGCAAAGCAAACACGATGACCAATATACTTCCCACTGCATACGGTGCGAAGGCGCTCTCTTTTACACCGGTCAGGTCCCAAATCGCGCCACCGACAATCGGCAGGACAACCGCCAAAAGATAGGCGAGTGCGAATATTCCGGCGGACAGTCGAGGGACATCCTCGGGTTTCGCAAGAAGGGGCGGCAACGCAAGGGTGAGCGCCAGCAGGAATGCTGTGCAAAATCCGATTGCGGCAGCCGCAGGAAAGACGAGCACGGGCAAACCGGAGACTATACCTGCCACGGCGACGAGGCCCACGACGCCGCTGACAACCAGAGGCAGACGTCGGCCGACAACGCTGGCCGAACCGAAAAACATGGGAATGAACGCAATCAGCTGCGAGACGTTCAGCACCGTCAAGCAAGGGCCGATGTCGTCGTCAGCGCCTGCGGCGTGCAGGAAATCCGGCACAAAGGCATTTGCCCCGAAATAGAGAGCCGAACTACAGCCGAGCAAGATACCGATGTCCCACATTGCCTTGTCGCGCCAGTTTGGCCACCAGAGCCGATTCGACGGCGTGGCCGCGCCGACCGGTTCAACGAGAAATTGCGACAATAAGGCGGTCGAGAGTACGACCAGCGACCAGATCGCAAGACCAAGCTCCCAGCTTCCGCGCATGAGTGGCACCGTGAAGCTTGCACCGAAGATTTCGCCGACAATTATCCCATTCGTGAATATCGCGGTCGCTATACCGATGCGCGCAGGGAACCAGCTTTTGACGAGCGCTGGGACTGCTGGCTGGAGAATTGCAACGCCGATGCCCATCAAGAAAGTCGAAGCGAAGAGCGTCGTCTCGGATGGACCGAGGCCACGAGCGGCGCCAAAAAGCGTAACCATGACCAGGCCAAGAAACAGCGTGCGGCGAAGTCCCGTGCGCGCGACGAGCAGCGAGCCGGGTACGGCGCCTAGTGCGAGCAGCAACACCGGAAGCGACGTCAGAACGCCAATCGCGGTCTCGCTCAAGTCAAGGTCCCGGTGAATAAATGGAATAACCGGGGGCAAGGATAGCATCGTGGCGCGCGTGCATGCGCCGACGAGCCAAAGCATTGCGAATCTCAGTGCGGTTGTCGATTGCAGAAAATCGTCCTTTGTTTTTGAACCGCGTGAACTGCCCCGGTCGCGCAGCCGCATCGAATGTTAGTGCGGCAGGGCTCTTAGGTCACGGCCGATGTGGGCGGAGCCCATCGACCGCGCAGGTCGGGCGCCACGTGGACGAGGAATGAAATCCGAAGATTTTGGTGACTTTGGCAGTGCGGCATTACTTAGCCCCGATCCGTGAATGCACCCGCCTCACGTGGTAGCAGCGGGAGCTTCAAGGTCGAGCTCCTTCGCGAGCTTGAGCGCGTCTTCCCAGCAAATCGCGTCGATGTTAACGCGTCCGTCACGTAGGTTACGTGCGCGGCAGGCGAAACTGCGTTCTCCAGGCACGCGAATTTCGTCAGTGTCTGTGGCTTTACGCGACCCTTTGATTGCGCCAATACGGGCGCTCACAGCTTGGCGAAAGTGCCGTGGATCGCCAAACGCGGCGGGGTCGATGGCCACAAAGAGATGTCCCTTCGTGACCTTCGGCTTCGAGGCGTGGTCGCTACCCATGTCGCAGCCCATGAGCGCGCCGGAAAGAAAGTCGATTGCAAGTAAAAGCCCATAGCCCTTGTTGCCAAGGGGAGCGATAGCGCCGAGGCCACGTTGAAGTGCGGAGCCGTCGCTGACCGAGTATGGATCGGTTGTCGGTCGGCCGAGCGCATCATGTGCAACGCCCTCCGGCAATCGGCCGCCGTAGCGCTTGGTGTAACGCACATAAGTCGGCAGCGTCGCACAGGGCGCGAAGTCGATTAGGAATGGTTCGCCCTCCGACGGCACAGCGATCGCCATGGGGTTGCTGCCAATCGCGGGTTCCGCGCCGCCGACTGGATGGACGACCGGAATCACATCATCGGAGAACACAAAGCCGATAGCACCCATGCGTGCGATCCGTTCGGCGTAATAGCCGGCCATGTACAAATCATGGCTGTTGCGCACGCCGACGGCGGCGCAGCCGGTCTTATGCGCCTTTTGGGCGGCGAGCTCCGCCGCGAATAGAGCTGCGATCGGACCTGGCCCCGACTGGCCGTCAATAACCGCAATGGCATCTCTGTCGTGAACCAAATTTGGCTTGACGTTCGGCTTTTCCTTGCCCGATTTCAGTTTAGCGACATGAGAGTTGATGAGATGGTTGAGCCCCTGCACACCGATGCCGCGTAGGTCCGCTTCGAGGTGAACCTCGGCCAGCACCCGTGCCGTCGCGACGTCGCAGCCTACGGCACCGAGAATGTTCTCCATAAATTGACGGAGTGTGGCGACATCGATCCTACAGGTCCTGGTGTTGAGCATGGCCTAAACCCTCTCCCTGACGTGCTATTGTCCACGCCGCATGACGACACGATAGCACCGATTTGAGCGTGACCCAGGCAACTCTGTCGCGTTTGTGCCCTTCTCGTCGGATTCGCAATGCTCCCGCTCATTCTGGCCTCTCAAGACATGTGAGACGGAGGATAGAGCCGACTGAGGTCGTGCACTCCATCGTTACGGCAGCGTGAACGATGTCGCGGCATTGGTCGCCTTCGTGGCGGGCCCGGAAGCATCGTATATTACGGGTGCGAACCTGACCGTTGACGGCGGTACCAACGCGTGAGGGGAACAATCATGTCCGCTCTTTCAGGAAAGACCGCTCTCGTCACCGGCGCCTCGCGTGGAAACGGGCGGGCGATTGCCTGCGCACTCGCCAAAACCGGTGCCCCAGGTGCTCGTCCATTTCGGAAGCGGTGCCAACGAAGCGAATGCCGTCGCCGGCGAAATCCGCAAGGCCGGCAACCGCGCCGACACGGTTGCCGCCGAACGCTTGGCACCAGCCGGGCCGCACAAATAAGTCCTTGATTTAGCTGGCGACCCCTACGGGATTCGAACCCGTGTTACCGCCGTGAAAGGGCGATGTCCTAGGCCTCTAGACGAAGGGGTCGCTGGCGGCGAGAGGTAGCGTTTCCCGCTCTCGATGGCAAGCATTTGCTCGGTCATGCCAAGGGGTCGATGCCTTTGCTACCCTCTCCCTATCCCGCCTCGGCACCGTCATCGACGATGAACTGCACACCTTCCGGTCCCGCCCAGCGATCGGCGCGGAGATGGCCCGCAAGATGGAGCGGCGTCGCCGGCCGTCGCATCAGGGCCTGGCCGAGGGGCGTTTCAAGATTTCGGAACGCAATCGCCTTGAGCCGGCCTCCGGCCGCGTCGGCGAGAATCGCGCGCACGTGGCCGTTGCCGACTGGCTCGGCGCGCACCACGAGAGCGTCGCGCAGCACGAAGGTCGGCTCTGCATTGCCGGAGCCGAAAGGCTGAAGCTTTTCCAGAAGCTCGACGAGGTTCCGGCTGGCCGCCTGAAGCGTCAAGGCGCCATCGATGGCGAGGGTCGGCGCGATTCCCTTTTCGGCGATCTCCTCGCCGATGCGCGCGTCGAGGAAGAGACGGAGGGTGTCGAGTTTATCGGCGGCCACCGTGAGTCCCGCCGCCATCGCGTGCCCCCCGCCGTTGACGAGAAGACCCGCCTGTTTCGCCGCGATCACGGCCGCCCCCATATCGAGCCCGCTCACCGAGCGGCCCGAGCCCCTGCCGATCCCGCCTTCGAGCGCCACGACGAATGCCGGGCGGTTGTAACGCTCCTTGAGCCGGCTCGCGACGATGCCGATGACGCCGGGATGCCAGCCCTTTGCGGCCGCGAATGCAATTGAACCTTGCGGCGTTGCCTCGACCGCCGCGATCGCGGCCTCGAGCACCTCGGCTTCGATCGCCTGGCGCTCCGAATTATAACCGTCGAGGCGCTTGGCGAGCGCTTGGGCCTCGTTCTGGTCCGGGGTCGTGAGAAGCCTTGCGCCCAAGTCCGCTTCCCCCACCCGGCCACCCGCATTCACGCGCGGCCCCAGGAGGAATCCGAGGTGATAGGCATTCGGACGTTCGTCGATCCGCGCTACATCCGCCAAAGCCGTAAGGCCGGGGTTGGCGCGCCGCGCCATGACTTTGAGGCCCTGGGTCACGAGTGCGCGGTTGACGCCGGTAAGCGGCACCACATCGCACACGGTGCCAAGGGCTACGATGTCGAGCCACTGCATCAGGTCCGGCATCGAGCGTGTGCGGTACCAACCCGCTTCCCGCAGCACCTTGTTGACCGCAACCGCAAGGAGGAACGCAACGCCCACGGCCGCGAGCTGTCGGTGCGGGCTCTCCTCATCGAGCCGGTTCGGATTCACGATCGCGACGGCGCGCGGCAGGCGCGGCTCCGCCACGTGGTGATCGACGACGACGACCTCAAGCCCCGCTTCGGCGGCGGTCTCAAGCGCATCGAAGGCGGCGGTGCCGCAATCGACCGTGATGACGAGCGTGATCCCCTCCGCCTTGAGGCGCAGCAACGCCGGCGCGTTCGGACCATAGCCTTCCTTGAGCCGGTCGGGGATATAGACCCGGATCGGCACGCCCACCGCGGCGAAAAAATGCTTGAGAAGGGCCGAGGACGTAGCACCGTCCACGTCATAGTCGCCGAATACGGCGATCGAGTCGCACGAGATCACAGCATCCACGATCCGGCGCGCGGCTTTGTCCATGTCGCGCAGATGAAACGGGTCCGGCAGCATCGTGCGCAGCGTGGGATTGAGGAAGCTCTCCGCCTCGTCGACGCCGACGCCGCGCCCGGCGAGCACGCGCGCCACGGGCTCGGGCAACCCGAGACGTTGGGCAAGCGCCAGTGCGGCGCGATCTTCCGCAGCGCGCTGATGCCAGCGTCGGCCGAGAAGTGAGCGCTCGATCCCGAGGAAAGGCGGGGAACCAGGTGCCGCCACCGGTCATCCTCCGGCGACGGCAACCGGAAGAATGCCGTCACCACAGAAGCAGCCCTGTCCGTTACTGCGCATTCCTGCCCGCCGCAAGCGGCCCGATCTCAAGCGACACATGTTCAAGCGCCGATGATGCCGGGCTTGCGCTCGAAGTTGTGGATCGCTTCGATGAAGCGCACCGTGCCGGTCTTCGAACGCATCACGATCGAATGCGTCCGCCCCCCGCCCTTCCAGCGGCGCACGCCGCGCAGAAGAGAGCCATCGGTCACACCTGTCGCGGCGAACATCACATCGCCCTTGGCAAGCTCGGTCAGCGTGTATTTGCGCGTGAGGTCCTTGATGCCGAGGCGATGGGCGCGGCTCTTCTCATCGTCGTTACGAAAAAGCAGCCGGCCTTGCATCTGCCCGCCGATGCAGCGCAAGGCCGCCGCGGCGAGAACGCCCTCTGGGGCGCCCCCGGTGCCGAGATAGATGTCGACGCCACTCTCCTCGAGCGAGGTCGCGATCACCCCGCTCACGTCGCCGTCGGAGATCAGCATGATGCGAGCGCCCGCCTCGCGCACCTTGGCGATGAGTTCCGCGTGGCGCGGACGATCGAGTATGCAGGCGACGAGATCTTCGACCTCGCTCGCCTTGGCCTTGGCGAGGTTCCGCAGGTTCTCCTTGGGAGAAGCGTCGATGTCGACCACAGCCTCGGGCAGGCCGCCGCCGACCGCGATCTTGTCCATGTAGACATCGGGCGCGTTCAGGAAATTGCCATGCTCGGCGAGTGCGATGACCGCGAGGGCGTTCGGCCCGCCGCGCGCCGTGATCGTCGTGCCTTCGAGCGGGTCGAGGGCGATGTCGGTCATAGGGCCGTCGCCGGTGCCGACCTTCTCGCCGATGTAAAGCATCGGCGCCTGATCGCGCTCGCCCTCGCCGATCACCACGGTACCCTCGATGCGCAAACCGTTGAGGGCCGAGCGCATCGCGTCCACGGCTGCCTGGTCCGCCGATTTTTCGTCGCCGCGGCCCATGAGGCGGGAGGCGGCGAGTGCGGCCCATTCGGTCACCCGAACCACCTCGAGGGCGAGGTTGCGATCCATTTTTTGCGATTCGGCCATGTCGTCCTCTTGTTCGCGATTATCGCGCTCTGCGTTTCCTCGGTCTCATTTTAGCGGGATTTTGCCGTCATAGGGGCTCGATCCGGATCATGCGAGGCGGCTCGCGCATGCTGTCGAGGGCGCCGATCTGATCGAGGGCACGGCGCATTGCCGCCTCTTCCGTCTCGTGGGTGGTCAGCACCACCGGCACGGTCGCGTCGGGTGCGCGGCCGCGTTGGATCATCGCCTCCATCGACACCTGCTGGTCGCGGAGTGCCGCGGCGATGTCGGCGATCACGCCGGGACGGTCGACCACCATGAGGCGGACGTAATAGGCGCCGTAATGGCGAGCCATGGGTGCGGGTTTTATGGCTTTGAGTTGGGAGGCCGGCACGCCGAAGGTCGGCGCGCGCCGACCAAGAGCGATATCCACGAGGTCCGCGACCACGGCCGACGCCGTCGGACCCGCACCCGCACCACGGCCCTCATATTCGGTCGTCTCGACGAAATCGCCCTTGGCGACCACGGCGTTCAAAACGCCCTCGACGTGAGCGAGCGGGGTCTGGAGTGAGACCATGCAGGGGTGCACGCGCTGTTCGAGGCCGTGATCCGTGAGCCGCGCGCTGCCGATGAGCTTGATCCGGTAACCGAGTTCCTCGGCATAAGCGATGTCGTGCGGAGAGACATGGCGAATGCCTTCCATGTGCACGCCCGCGAAGTTCACTTTCGTACCGAAGGCGAGGCTTGCCAGTATCGCGAGCTTGTGCGCGGCGTCGACGCCATCCACATCGAAGCTCGGGTCCGTTTCGGCATAGCCGAGCCGCTGCGCGTCCGCAAGTGCCGCCGCGAATTCCCGCCCGCTCCGGCGCATGTCGGTCAAAATATAGTTGCAGGTGCCGTTGAGGATGCCGTAGACGCGCTCGATCCGGTTGCCGGCGAGGCTTTCGCGCAACGCCTTGACGATCGGAATGCCGCCCGCGACGGCCGCCTCGTAGTTGAGCGATACCCCCGCACGCTCGGCTTTCTCCGCCAAAACGGCACCATGATGGGCAAGCAGCGCCTTGTTCGCGGTCACCACATGCTTGCGCCGATCGAGTGCCGTCTCGATGACCGATTTGGCGACACCGTCCGAACCGCCGATCAATTCGACCACGACGTCGGCGTCGGATTCGCGCGCCATCTCGACCGCGTCGTCGTACCATTCGATGTTCGCAAGCGGTGCGGCGCGTTCGCGCTTGCGATCCCTGGCACTGACGGCGACGACGTCGAGCGATGACCCGCAGCGCTCGGTCAGCAGGACCGCGTTCCTGGTGAGGAGCGCGAGCGTTCCGCCGCCGACCGTACCGAGACCGGCGATGGCGATGCGAAGCGATTTCATCGAAACCGAGCGATCGAGTGCCATAGGGCTTTCGAGCGCTGCCTGCACATCGTCCAACCGATGGCGATTTGAAGCATCGCGCGGCGATGGCCGATGCCCATCCGAATTCTCAAAGCGTCACCTCGACTCTTGGAAATTTCGATTGCTCGCTCAATCCCGATGCTCACGCGATCATAGGGCAACACCATCGCTCCCTGCGCGCCTATTTATCGTTCGAACGGCGAAATTTCGAGGAAAATCCAGCGTCGACCCAGCCTCGTGCGCGCCGCCGGCGGACCGGCGGCAACGCCTCGAAAAATGTGGATTATTCCGGTCCGTGCGGCTCGAGCTCGACCGGCTTGCCGTGGGGTGTCATCCGATAGGCCTCAGCCCAGGCCGCCTTGCGTGCAAGGAGTGACGCAGGATCGACGATCCCCTTCTCCGCGACGATGCGTTCGAGGGCGGCAAGCCAATAATCGTAATATAGCGTGCCGTCCTCGCCCTCTCCGCGCGCATCGGCGGCCGCGATTTCGGCGGCGAGGGTTGCCGCCCACTCCTTCCAGGTGAAGCAACCGGCATCGAAGAGTTTGACGACGATCGCGAAGGCTTGGGCCTGCCAAAGCTCGGCGAAGACCGGGCCGTCATCGTCCCGTGGCAAACCGGAAAGCGCCCCGAACTGTTCGGCGACGCTATTCCGCTCAGGCGGGCTCAAGATGATCGTCCCAGAGGTCGAGGGCGACGGAGTCGCTTCCCTTCGCCTCATCGCCCCATAGCTCGGTCGCGGTGAAGCGCACCGAATAGAGATGCTGCGGATTCTCGCCGCGAAAATGCGCGTTGCTGTCGGGGAAGACGTGAACGCCGTGATCTCGCTCAATCACGCCGAGCTTCCCGCGCGCATAGCGGGGCAAGCGCGTGTGCCCAGTCGGATGGAGATTCTTCGCCCGCACGCGCTGACCGGCCTTGAAGCGCGGCGTCACCGGTAAATCGCGCGTCACCGGCACTCCCTTCCTGAGGTTCCGGGCCACGGTGTCCGCGTTCACCGGTGGTGTCCTTTTCTCCGATCCGGGCGCGGGTCGCCCGCTTGCCAGCTCCGTCTCGGTGATAAGGCCCTGGCGCACCGCGAGGCTTTCAAGGCCCGTGAGCCACTTCTCGTAGTAGCTCATGCGGAGATATTCGGGGCCTGGAATACTCTCGCGTGCATGGCGCCCCGCGTCGATGTTCCATTTGCCCCAAGCGCCCATAACAACCGTCAGCGCAAACGCGCGCGCTTCCCACTGCGCGTGAAACACCGGCTCGTCCTTCTCGTATTCAATCGGGCCGAGGCCATGCATCCCACCCATGTCGTGGACACTGTTCATCGGCGGGACTCCTAGGCGGGTGGGGCGACTTTGGCGACGCCGATCATGGCGTCGCGGGTGACGAGGGCGGCGAGCTGCTCCTCGCTCAGCTGTTCCGTCCCTGCCGGCCGTTCGGGTACGACGAGGTAACGCACTTCGGAGGTCGAGTCCCATACGCGCACCTCGACGTCGTCCGGAAGTTCGAGCCCCAACTCGTGCAGTACGCCGCGCGGGTCGATCACGGCGCGCGAGCGATACGGCGACGATTTGTACCAGACCGGCGGCAGGCCGAGCACCGGCAGGGGATAGCAGGAACATAACGTGCAGACGACGAGGTTGTGGACCTTCGCGGTGTTTTCGAGGGCGACCATGTGCTCGCCCTGGCGACCCGTATAGCCGAGCTCGGCGATCGCCGCCGTCGCATCATTGAAGAGCCGCTTCCGGTAGGCCGGGTCGATCCACGCCTTGGCGACCACGCGTGCGCCGTTGCGCGGACCGATCTTGTGCTCGTAGGCATCGATCAGCACGTCGAGTGCGGCGGGATCGACGAGCCCCTTCTCGACCAGGAGGGACTCGAGCGCCTTGACCCGCAGCGTCAAATCGGACGGGGCGTCCTGTCCGGCATGGTGATGGCGCCGGTCGAGGCTATCCGTGCCATGTTCGTGCTTACCCATCGTTACCTCGTATTCGAGCGCATCTTACCGGCATCGGCGCGCGAAGTCATGAATCCCAACCCCCCGTTTTCTGCCGATTTGTCAAGTCGCGCGATCCTCTCTGCCGGCCGATGGCAATATCAGTGCCAGTAGTAAACGTCGGCGCGCTCCTCGGCGTCGCTTCCCGAAACCCCCACAAGAGAAATCGTCGGCGCCCCCACTCCGGCCGCACTGACGACAAGCTCGCTGGGCTTGACGCCGAGGCCAACGAGTGCGCGCCCCACACCGTTCGCCCGTTCGAGTGAGAGGTGGAAATCGGCGATCCTGCCCTGCGCACCGCTCCCACCACCCTCGGAAGCGGCATAACCCACAACCTGCACGCCGCCACCCTGGCGGCGCAGCAAAGTCGCAATCGGCTCGAGCTTTGCGACTTGCGTCCGATCGATCTCGGCCGAGCCGGACGAAAACAAGACAATAGCAATTCGACTCGAGTGGGCCGCGCCAGCGAAGGGCGGCATTTCGGTCACGAGGGCTGCCGATTGAGCCTCGGGGACTATTTGCTGCCCCGGCGCATCGGGCACCTTGACGGGCGAGAGTGCGGTCAGAAAATTGGGCGGCAATTCCTGCGGCTCGGGCGGAAGTTTCGGCGCCTGCGATAAGTCGGGGTTGTAAGTGGCGCTCTTGTTGTCGGCCTCGAGCGACTTTGCCAGCTCGCTACGAGCCGCCTTCGACGGGATCGGCGGTGGGGTGTCGGGAACGCTCGAGAGGTTGGGAAACGGTTGATCGACCCCCGGCAGCGGTTGCTTGACGTGCTGAACGAGCCCTTCCCGAAGATCCAGGTTGGTCTGGTCGGTGCATGCCGCCAGTAGAAGCGTCGCTATAGCCGCGATGACCGAAATCCTGTGTGCGCCCACGAAACCTCAACATCGATCCGCTGGTCCGGCCGGGGCCAACGCCGCCCGCCGCACCTCTGCCGGCTGAATGCCGGTTGCTAATATCGTGTAGTCGAACGATATATAGAGCGCAAGATTCGAGGCGGG
Source organism: Alphaproteobacteria bacterium (assembly GCA_035625915.1). Taxonomy (NCBI): domain Bacteria; kingdom Pseudomonadati; phylum Pseudomonadota; class Alphaproteobacteria; species Alphaproteobacteria bacterium. Next base: position 36,760 of record DASPOR010000181.1, read on the forward strand.
GCGGGCCTTTGACAGCGAGCGGGCCCGAGGGTTGCGTTAGCAAGTGCGAAGAAGGAAAGCCCAATGGCGACGGAAACCGAGGGGGAGCGCAAGGGTCCCGATATCAAGCTGCCTGACCCGGTCGAGCTTTCGCGCGCGATGGCCAAGATCGCGGAGCGCAGCCAGACATTGGTGACCGATTTCCTTACCCGCCAAGCAGCCGGCCGTCACGTTGGCATGGCGGACCCCCTCAATGTCGGCAACGCCTTCCTCGAAATGACCGCACGCATGATATCGAACCCAGCCAAGCTCATGGGCGCGCAAGTCAATCTCTGGCGCGACTATATGACGCTGTGGCAGACGACGACGCGGCGCTGGCTCGGCGCCGAGGCGGATCCGGTTGCTCAGCCCGCACCCGAGGATCGCCGTTTCAAGGACCCCTCGTGGGAGGAAAATCAGCTCTTCGACTTCATCAAGCAATCCTATCTGCTCACCTCGCGCTGGATCACCGACACTGTGCGCGACGTGGACGGCCTCGATGAAAAGACCGCCAAGAAGGTCGATTTCTACACACGCCAATTCGTCGACGCGATGGCGCCATCGAATTTCGTGCTGACCAACCCCGAGGTCATCCGCGCCACAGTGGAATCGAGCGGCGAGAACCTCGTGAAGGGGCTTTCGAACCTGCTCGGCGATCTCGAGCGCGGCAAGGGCAAGCTCCACATCAAGATGACCGACATGGAGGTTTTCAAGCTCGGCGATAACATCGCGGTGACGCCGGGGAAGGTCGTTTTCCAGAACGACCTCATACAGCTTCTCCAATACGCGCCGACCACAACCGAGGTCTATAAGCGCCCACTCCTCATCGTGCCGCCGTGGATCAACAAGTTCTACATTCTCGATCTCCGCGAGAAGAACTCGTTCATCAAATGGGCGGTCGGGGAAGGCCATACGGTATTCGTTGTCTCGTGGGTCAATCCCGATGAGCATTTGGCGGCGAAGACCTTCGAGGACTACATGTTCGAGGGCATCCTCGCCGCCCTCGGCGCCGTCCAAAAGGCGACCGGAGCCGAGGACGTCAATGTGATCGGCTATTGCCTCGGGGGGACTCTCCTCGCCTCGACCCTCGCCTATATGGCCGCCAAAGGCGATGCACGATTCAAGAGTGCGACATTCTTCACGACGATGGTCGATTTCGAAGAAGCGGGCGAACTCGGCGTCTTCATCGACGAGGAGCAGCTCGCCTCCCTCGAAGCCATGATGCGCGAGAAGGGCTATCTCGAAGGCTCGGCCATGGCGACGACCTTCAACATGCTGCGCGCCAACGACCTCATCTGGTCGTTCGTCGTGAACAATTACCTCTTGGGAAAGGATCCGTTCCCCTTCGATCTCCTCTACTGGAATGCGGATTCGACGCGCATGCCGGCGGCGATGCACACCTTTTATCTTCGCAAGATGTATCAGGAGAACCTGCTCGCGGTCCCCGGCGGGATCGAGCTTGGCGGCGTTCCTATCGACCTCGGCAAGATCGCTCTGCCCACTTTCATCCTCTCGACACGGGAGGACCATATTGCACCCTGGAAGTCGACCTTCTCCGCGACCAGGCTTTACAGCGGTCCGGTCAAGTTCTGTCTCTCCGCCTCCGGCCACATCGCTGGCGTCGTCAACCCGCCGAACGCGCAGAAATACTGTTACTGGACGAACGGCAAGAAGGCGTCGTCTCCCGATGAGTGGCTCGCGGGAGCCGAGCAACACCCGGGTTCCTGGTGGACCGAGTGGGGCAAGTGGATCGCCAAGCATGGCGGCCCAATGGTGAAGGCGCGCGTACCCGGCGAAGGTGCGCTCAAGGCGGTCGAGGATGCACCGGGCTCTTACGTGCGCGTGAAGGCGGGGAGCTGATCGCGATATTGCGCGCCGAGCGCCCGATAGTGCTCGGCGAGATAGGGGATATCGGCGAGCTCCGCATCGCTCAGCTCGCGCATGAACTTCGCGGGATATCCCGCCCAAAGCTGGCGCGATTTCACGACCTTGCCGGGTGTTACGACAGCACCGCCGGCGACCATGGCCCCTTCTTCGACGACCGCCCCGTCCATTACCGTGGCGCGCATTCCGATAAATGCACCATTCCGAATCGTGCAGGCATGGATAAGCGCGCAGTGCCCAACGACGACCCCGTCGCCGATATGCGTGGGCATGCCGCCCTCGCCGTGGCGGTCGCTGTTGACATGGACGACCGTGCCGTCCTGAAGGTTCGTTTTGGCGCCCACGCGGATCGCGTTCACATCGCCGCGTAGAACGCATCCGAACCAGATCGAAGCGCCAGCACCGATCTCGACGTCGCCGATGACGGTTGCGTTCGGCGCCACGAACGCATCGGCGGCAATTCGCGGCAGCTTGCCATTGAACGGGAGGATGAGGCCGGCCATCTCCAACCCCACCCTATGGGAAGAGAGGCTGCTGCTCGAGGCCGATTACCTCGGCAAGGCCCTGCATCACATTCATGTTCTGCACCGCCTGCCCCGAGGCGCCCTTCACCAGATTGTCGATCACCGAAACCACGATCGCCCGGCCGGGCAGACGATCGGCAAAGACGGCGATGAGGCAATGGTTCGAGCCGCGCACATGCCGGGTCGCCGGTGCAACACCCTTGGGAAGGATTTGCACGAAGGGCTCGTCGGCATAGCGTTTTTCGAGGGTTGCCCGAAGATCGTCCGCCTTGGCCCCATTCGCGAGCCGGACATAGATCGTCCCGAGGATGCCCCGGTTCATGGGCATGAGGTGCGGCGTGAAATTGACGGTGATCGGCCGCCCCGCGGCCTCCGAGAGACCCTGTTCGATTTCGGGCGCGTGGCGATGCTTGGCAATGCCGTAGGCGTGAATGCCTTCGGACACCTCGGCGAACAGCATTTCCTCACGCGCTGCGCGACCAGCACCGGTAACACCCGACTTCGCATCGATGACGATGTCGTCCGCGTCGATCTCGCCCGATTGGATAAGCGGGATGAGCGGCAATTCCGCCGTCGTCGGATAGCAGCCCGGGTTGGCGACGAGCCGCGCCTTCCTGATCGCGTCGCGCTTGATCTCGGTGAGGCCGTAGACCGCCACCTTCTGGAGATCGGGGGCGCGATGCTCGTGACCGTACCATTCGGCATAAGTCTCGACGTCGTGGAGGCGAAAATCGGCCGAGAGATCGATAACCTTCAGCCGCTGCGGAAGGGCCGCGATCACCTCCTGCGTGGTCCCGTGGGGGAGCGCGCAGAAGACCACGTCCGTCTTGTCCCAGTTGCCGTCCTCGATCTTGATAAGGTCCGGAAATCCCGCAGCAGCAAGATGGGGAAAGACGCTGGCCAGCGGTTTGCCCGCATGGCGGTCGGCGGTGAGGAGCGTAATTTCCGCCTCGGGGTGGCGTGCGAGCAAACGCAGCAGTTCAGCACCCGTGTAACCGCTTGCGCCCAAAATCCCGATCTTGATCCGGTTCGTCTTGCTTGCCATCGCACGTTACCTTTCGAGCTTGCGTGAAAGACTAAGGTCTCTTTGCGCATACGAAAAGGGGCGTCCCTGGAGGACGCCCCTTCGCATGAGGTGAGCAGGTTCCTCGAGGGTTACCGCTTCGAGAACTGGAAGCTACGTCGCGCCTTGGCCTTGCCGTACTTCTTACGCTCGACCACGCGGGCGTCGCGGGTGAGAAAGCCGGCTTGCTTGAGGCTCGGCCGCAAATCCGGCTCATAATAGACGAGAGCGCGGCTGATGCCGTGGCGGACCGCACCCGCTTGGCCCGAAAGCCCGCCGCCGATCACCGTGCAGATCACGTCGTATTGGCCGACCCGATTTGTGACGGAGAAGGGCTGGTTGAGCAGCATGCGCAGCACGGGGCGCGCGAAATAGACCTGGCTTTCACGGCCGTTGACGGTGATCTTGCCGTTGCCCGGCTTGATCCAGACGCGGGCAATCGCGTTCTTGCGCTTGCCCGTCGCGTAGGAGCGCTTGAGCGCGTCGATGCGGGGTTGAGCCGGCTGAGCCTGGACGTCCATCTGCTCGGACATGGCTAAGCGCTCCTCTTGTTTTTCGGATTGGCGGCCGAGAAATCGACCTTCTCAGGATTCTGCGCCTCATGGGGATGGCTTGGGCCGGCATAGACGCGCAAGTGGCTCATCTGGCGCCGCCCGAGCGGCCCGCGCGGAACCATGCGCTCGACCGCTTTCTCGATCACGCGCTCGGGATGCTTGCCGGCCAGGATCTTGCCGATCGGCCGCTCCTTGATCCCGCCGGGATAACCCGTATGCCAATAGAATTTGTGATCCGCGAGTTTGTGGCCCGTGACGTGCACCTTTTCGGCATTGATCACGACTACATGCTCGCCCGTGTCGACGTGCGGCGTGTAGATCGTGCGGTGCTTGCCGCGCAGACGCCGTGCAATCTCGGCCGCAAGCCGGCCGAGCACCACACCTTCGGCATCGAACAGCACCCACTTCTTCTCGACCTCAGCCGGCTTGGCGGCATAGGTCTTCATCGAATCCATTAAAGCCATCGCTGAGCCCGATCCGAAAGAAAAGGCCCCACGGGATCAATCCCGTGGGAGCCGCAACAGGCGGCGGAATATGCCACGAATTTCGTCGAAGTCAACGGTAAACTGCCCGGATTTGCGCGGATTTCCGACGCGGTATCATGGTACCGCAAAACCTTCGCCGCTTGCCTGGCTTGGCAGGGCGTAGGTGCCGGCGATGTGCGCGACGGGTTTTTCATCGCCTGCGGAATAGAGTGTCACTTCGACGACCGCGAGGCGGCGGCCCATTCGCAACAATTCCGCCTCGGCCACCATGTCGACCGGCTTGGGGGCGCGCAGGAAGTGGATGGAAAGGTTGCTCGTGACCGCCATGATTGCGTCGCCACGCGCGCCGAGGACTGCGGCATACATGGCGCAATCGGCAAGCGCCATCATCGCCGGTCCGGCGATGGTTCCGCCGGGCCGTACAAAATCCTTCCGAAAGGGCAAACGGATCGTCGCCTTCCCCTCGCCGATCGCTTCGGCCGAAAAGCCCAACCAGCGCGCGAGCGGCAGATCCCGTTCGACGAGGGCATTGAATTCCCGAACGGTCATCTTATCCGCTGTCATCTCGTGAACCGGCATCTTGTCCATCTCGACACTCCCCAAGAAGTCGCCAAGCCGCACTCGATGGGCGGCCACGACACGCAGCCACCAGGGGCGTTGAAAAGCGGTCTTTTTTGACGTTTACGTAAAGGTAATGATAGGCTTCCCATGCGGTGGCGGCAATAGGGGATGCTCGTGTGGCGAATCCGAAATTCGCCACATTAGGGGGCGGGACCGTGAGCGAATTTCGGATTCAAAGCCGCACTAGTAATATGTTGTATCTCGTGTGATCTTCGGATTTGAGGTTCCTGAACGCGGATGCCATCAAGATGCTTGGAACTTCAAATCCACCACACTAGGGGGCTGTCCCATAAATCAATGGATGGTCCGCGATGGATAAATAGCACCGATTGCGCAGACTGGCGACAATGTGCCTGTGACCCACTGCGGAGGTCGGAAGCGATTTAACTCGACATTTGCAGCGTATTGCACCAGCTCAGCGCCTTCGGCTTGCTTAGACTCCGCTCATACCAATGAATCTTACGTGCGCCTTATGGACATTACGAGCACACTTTGGCACACTGAAGAGTAGTGTCGTTTTAGGCGACTCTTGCAAAAGTCGAATCGCCGGCAAGCGCTGCCAGAGACCTCGACGGGGGATTGCATGTGTCCGCCTTGCTCGCGAATCCCGCTCGCGATGCTCGCGCTGACGGTCGCATGTTGCGTTACCGGCATTGCCGACGCGCAAGAGAATGCGACGTGGTCGGCCAACCCTGCCCCACCAAGCAGTTTCAATGACCCCAACAACTGGACGCCGACCGTGGTGCCGACCGGCACGGCGTTCTTTGGAGCCACCTCGACGAACGGGGCAGCCCCATTAATTTTTTCCAACACAAGCGTCGATCAAATCACTTTCACCTCGTTGGCGCCGGAGTACAGCATCGGTGTTCTTGGCGGAGCTACTCTCGAAATAACAGGTGCCGGCGGCATTACCAACGAATCCAGTAACCGTCAAAATATCGTCATACTGTCCGGGGGGACGTTGTTATTCGAGAACAGCACTGCTGGTAACAATACAATTGGCTACGGCAATAGAGGTGGGACGATAACCTTTGATAACAGCACCGCTGGCGGCGCAATTTTTGAAAATCAAAACTCCGGCAACATCGATTTCATCAACAGCAATGCAGGCAGTGCTGTTATCAGCAACGACGTGGGCGCCGGCACTGTCACGTTCCAGGGCGCGAGCAGTGCTGCGAACGCGACGATCAACAACACATCCTCGGGCGGCGGTACCGTCGTTTTTACCGACACAAGCAACGCCGGCAATTCCGTCATCACGAACTTCGCCGCGAGCGGCGTCATCACTTTTGAGAGTTCAAGCAACGCTGGGACCGCAAGTATCAATAACACGGGAGGCGGCGGGACAATCAACTTCCTGGGTTCCAGCGACGCTGGTAGCGCCTTAATCACCAATAGCGCCGGGGGCGTCGTGAATTTCGAGGACAGTAGCTCGGCAGATCTGGCAACCGTCAATAATTCCGGCACGCTGAATTTTTCGGGCAATAGCACGGCGGGCTCGGCGATCATAACCACCAATAATGGCGGTCTCACAAAGTTTTTCGATGCAAGCACCGGAGGTCAGGCTCGCTTCATTACGAACAGCGGTGGCGTATTTGACATATCACCCCTTACAGCGACGGGGATGACCGCCGGCTCGATCGAGGGCGCGGGCAACTATTTTCTTGGCTCAAAGCAATTGACGG
>DASPOR010000182.1 GCA_035625915.1 Alphaproteobacteria bacterium
CAAAATCTTACGAGATGCATTACGGGTATTTTACAGTTTACAGCGCGTTTAAATTGAGTTAGCTGGCTATTCACTCTGGCAGACGGAGCTTCAATGTGCGGTCACTATGGCATCACGCGTGCGCAAGAAAGCCCGCCGCACTTCGTCTTGGCCTCGGTAACGCTCCTGATCGCCACCCTATTGCTCGCCGCATGCGACACGGAAGCAGATCCCGCAAGTCTGGCGTGGTCGGATGGCTGTCGGGCGGGGCGTGCGAGTGCGGACAGTCCCTTCAGTCCCACTGAGCCGAGAGACAACGAGGGGTTCTCGACAGATCCTGTCTATCGCCAGGCTTGGGATAGCGGCTTCACAGTGTGCCGCAGCCGAAGACTAAATTCGTCCAGGCTTTGATTGCGCTGTTGAAACCGCCTCCGTGGCGCGCGCCAATCTGTGTTGATACGCCCTTCCAAGGGTGCAATGCGATTGGGCGATTCGTGGCGTGAGCAAACGTCACTGCGTTATCGCCGTGTTATCTCATTCGATAGCGAACCAAGTTTCGCTCGGTTGTTCAATTAGTCACCCTTCCGGCTGACATAACAAACGGTTCATCGCGGTCTTTGTTTTGTGATGTTGCAGTCCGTTTCATGCGGTAGCGTGACTCCAAGGTTTTCAAAGATTTGAGCTGTTCTTCGCGCGTCGTAGCCTTGCAATCCGTTTCACCTAATCGCATAAATCGTGTTAACCCAGTGTTTTCCCACGGCCGACGGTGATAATGGCCAAGAGCGACGCGCAGAAAAGGGGATTGAACGACAGGTCTCTTTAATGCAACTGGGGGGCAGCTATGGCAGGTTTAATTTACGGTGGTCTTTGTTATGTCGTGTTTTTTCTGACTTTTCTCTACGCGATTGGGTTCGTCGGCAATATTGTCGTGCCGAAATCGATTGATAGCGGCGTCAGCACTTCGCTATCGGAAGCCTTAACTGTAAACGTGATTCTTCTCGGGCTTTTTGCGGTCCAACACAGCGTCATGGCAAGGCCTGCGTTCAAACGGTGGTGGACGAGCATCGTGCCGCGCGCGGTAGAGCGCAGCACCTATGTCCTGGCATCGAGCTTTGTGCTGATCGTGTTGTTCTGGGCATGGCGACCCATCACCGACCTGGTATGGTCGGTGGATAATGCTATCGGCATAGCGATTTTGGAGGCGCTCTTTTGGATCGGTTGGGCGTTCGTATTAATTGGCACTTTCCTGATCAATCACTTCGACTTGTTCGGTCTGCAACAGGTTTACGCGAATTGGCGTGGCGCTGAATACAAACCGCCCGGCTTCACAACGCCGCTTTTCTATAAGCACGTCCGTCATCCAATCTATCTCGGATTCCTGTTGGCGTTCTGGGCGACCCCGGTGATGACGGCGGGCCACCTGCTATTTGCCATCGCGACCACGGGCTACATTTTCATCGGAATATTTTTTGAGGAGCGCGACCTCGTCACTTATCACGGCGCGGATTACGTGCAGTACCGAAAGCGGGTGCCGATGATCTTGCCGCTAGGACGGAAAAAGGCTGATTGAAAGCCGGCACGATGGGCGCCAGCAAGCGAAGCACCGTCTAAGGTTTGATTACCTGCTTAGCGCTGCCTTCCTCCGACGATTCGGGGTGTTCTTTAGCGCGGACGCGGCCGTGCGCGTCGAAAGTGGGGTGGCAATTCCCAATACCGGGGATGGTGTTCCCAATGCCCTAATGGGTTCGCAATACCCGCACGATTTCTACGCCGACAAAAATGCAAGAGGTACAAGCTGCGACAGCAAGAAGAGCCGAGCCCGAACCGGGATGGTACTCGGATATTGCGGCCCCCATGACAGCGCCAGCTGACAGTCCTAGCGCCCAAATGCTCCAGCCCATCGCCCGGCCAGCCAAAGCGCCGACAAAAAACGCCAGCGCCCATAGCATAGCCGTGAGTGTGACGATCACGACTGCGGCGGCATGAGTTGGTGCAAGAGCGCCCGCAATCCCGCCGAGCCCAAACGAAACAAACGCTGCCCAGAGCGAAATAATCTCGCCCTTCGTCCTGATAATCATGTACGACACTCCCCTTTTTACGGGGTCCCAAAGTGTCGACCGCCCGCGGATTGAGTATCCCCCACAATCGTTAAGCGCCCATTAACTAAAAATAGCAAGCGCGAATTCGCAGTGGCGCCTCTAGTTATGTTCAATACGGTAGCCGAGTCTCACGCTGTTTTTGCTCTCGAAAAAGCTGCTTTTTCTTATTTTTCAAGAGTGCATTTTGATGGTTTCTTTATTCTGTGTGCCGAAAACTCGAATTGAATTTTTAGCCGGTGCGAATCTATATCCGCCGCTATGCGGGAAGACTGGAAAGCCGACCGAGACAATCGTGAGAAATCGGACCCGTATGCGCTTTTGGCGATGGTCATTGGGGTAATTCTTGTCTTGGCGATGGCTCTGCCATCGGTGCAGGCGACTTCGTGGCTTTCTGGACCGGAAATTCCGACCAGCTCATGCTTAGCGCCTGCGCCACATCCAAGCAATTCAGCGGAGCCGCCGCCATGCTGACGTGGCAGTTCCTCCATTTTTTGCCTGGTCTCCTCATCGTGTCAGCTGTCATCTTCGTGAAACTTGCGACCAAGCTTTGTCGCGTCGGTAAGGACCCTGCAGACAAGGTCAGGCGAATCTCCCTCGCAACACCCGAAAAGGGCATGCACGACCAAGGTTGAGGTACGAGTCCTGCCCTTTTCCTTCTGGAGGCGGGACTTTTATTTGGGCCGCGGCGGATAGGGGAAATCTTTACAAACGCCCTCGGTGGCGTCGCGAAAAGCCTGAGAGCCGATGCGTGCGCAAGCCGAGCCCGTCTCGAGCGGGTTGCCGCCAGACCCCGCCAAACCTTGACAAACGTCGTCTCCCATGCGCTTTTGCGCCCGGTTCGATTCGGCTGCCAGGGGTCAACGCCGGACGGGCCGCTCAGCACGAAAACCGAATCCCGCGAGGCGTCGACGATGCATCTTTACCGTACTCATACCTGCGGCGCACTGAGGCGCGAGCATGTGGACAGCGAGGTCCGGCTTTCCGGTTGGGTGCATCGCAAGCGGGACCACGGCCAGCTTCTTTTCATCGACATGCGCGACCATTACGGCATTACCCAGTGCGTGATCGACATCTCGAGCCCGATCTTCAAGGAGATCGAGAATGTACGGCTCGAGAGCGTGGTCACTTTGACCGGCAAGGTGGTCGCCCGCAGCCCGGATACCGTCAACCCGCAGCTTCCGACCGGCGAGATCGAACTGCAGGTTGCCGCCTACACGCTTCAATCGGCGGCCGACACACTGCCGCTCCAAGTGAACGCCGATCGAGATGAAAACGAGGAAATCCGCCTGCGCTATCGGTTCCTCGATTTGCGGCGGGAGCGCCCCCACCGCAATATCATGCTGCGCGCGAAGGTTATACAGGCGATCCGCCGGCGAATGGTCGAGCAAGGATTCACCGAATTCCAGACGCCGATCCTGACGGCCAGCTCGCCCGAAGGTGCGCGTGACTACCTCGTCCCCTCGCGGCTGCATCCGGGGCACTTTTATGCGCTTCCCCAGGCTCCGCAGCAATTCAAGCAGCTCCTCATGGTGGCCGGCTTCGATCGCTATTTCCAGATCGCGCCATGCTTTCGTGACGAGGATGCGCGGGCCGATCGCGCACCCGGCGAGTTCTACCAACTCGACTTCGAAATGTCGTATGTCACGCAGGAAGACGTCTTCACGGCACTCGAGCCGGTGCTGTGCAGCGTCTTCGAGGAATTCGCGGCCGGGCGAGCGGTGTCGAAGCCGCCCTTCCCGAGGATCAAGTACGACGAAGCCCTTCTCGCTTACGGAACCGACAAGCCCGATCTGCGCAACCCCATCGTCATTCGCGAGGTGAGCGACCTCTTCGCAAGGCCGGAGGTCGAGTTTCGCGCGTTCAAATCGGCGATCGAGAAGGGCGCTGTCGCGCGAGCCATACCCGCACCGGGTGCTGCGGCCAAACCGCGGAGCTGGTTCGACCGGTTGAATGACTGGGCCAAAGAGTTGGGGGCGCCGGGGCTTGGCTACGTCGTGGTGGAGGCTGACGGCGGAAAAGGACCGATCGCGAAATTCATCCCTCCTGCGGTCCAGGCTGAGCTCAATTCGCGTTGCGGACTCAAGGCGGGCGATGCCGTCTTCTTTGTATGCGACAAGATTGGCACTGCCCAAAAACTTGCGGGTGCGGTACGCACCCGACTCGGGGAGGAACTCGACATCGTCGAGCCGAGGGCTTTCCGTTTCTGCTGGATCGTCGACTACCCGATGTACGAACTCAACGAGGATACCGGTCTCGTCGAGTTCAGCCACAATCCCTTCTCGATGCCCCAGGGCGGGCTGGAAGCGCTCGAGACCAAGGACCCGCTCACAATCAAGGCATACCAGTACGACGTGGTGTGCAACGGAGTCGAGCTTTCATCGGGCGCCATCCGCAACCATAGGCCCGACATCATGATCAAGGCGTTCGAGATCGCCGGATATTCGCGGCACGATGTGGAGTCGCGCTTTGGCGGCATGCTGTCCGCCTTCAAGTTCGGCGCCCCGCCCCACGGCGGGTCGGCCCCCGGAATCGACCGAATTGTCATGCTGCTGGCAGATGAGCCTAATATCCGCGAGGTCATCACGTTCCCCATGACCCAACAGGCTCAGGATCTCATGATGGGCGCTCCCGCACCTGTCGACCCCAAGCGGATGAAGGAGCTTCACATAAGGGTCGATCTTCCACCGGCAAAGAAGCCTGGCGCCAAAGAGTCTTGATTCATAAGAAAATCTTGATTTTCGAGACGACTCATCCCATTATCTCGCCGGGAACAAAAGCGAACGTTTATCCACAGGGGTGATTCCCGTTGCTTTGCGGAGGGGGGGATGAGTCCTAGGGCGTTCAGGACCCTGATGGCATTGCTTATGGTGACCGGCGCGCTCGCCGGGTGCGCCGAGCCGTTGTCGATGACGGTGACGCCCAACGCCTTCGACGGCTTCTCCTATGGGGTCGAGGGCAAATCGGTCAGCGATATGGCAATATCCCAGGTGTCGGATCGCGATTGCGCGTTGTGGCGGGTGATCGAAGAAAAGCCGGTTTGCCGTGACTATACCCTCAAGGAGCGGCGCGATATGGCCGTCGCGCGATTGGAGTCCGACCGGCACGATCGGCGGGGAAATCGGGTCAACGAACCCGATCTCTATGTCGCCGACAAGGCGCCGAGCCCCATCCTTGTGGCGCAGGCACAAGAGGCTCAAGCAAAGCTCGACGAGGCAGAGGGGAAAAATGCCGCAGGGACTGCAGTTGCCTCCTCCGGAACCGGGGACAGGGTACCGGCCAACCCGGTTCCGGTCCCGACCCTTCGACCGGCGAGCAATGTTCGACCGGCCCTAGCCAGGGCATCGGTCAGCGGGAATGGCGACTACCTTGTCCTCGGCAGCTATTCGACTCGCGAGAAAGCCGATTTCGCGCGGACGCGATACGCCGGGGAGCCAACCGTCGTCGAAACGGTCGCCGCGGGCGGCAAATCGATCTATCGCGTCGTCAGTGGACCGTACGAGGCTGGGGACCTCGCCACAACCAAGCTGCGCTTGGCCCAAAACTACGGCGTGCGCGACGCGTGGACACTTCGGTCGAGCACGACAACTCCCGCCACGACGCAGATCGCATCGCTGCCTTCGGCCAACTGACGTCCTGTCTCTGACAGGGGAGTGGCGAATTTCGGATTCGCCACGCTAGGCGAGCCGGTCCTTCGGCGCCCTGCCGCCAAAATAGGCGTCGAGGTTGTCGAGTGCGCGGAAGCCCATGGCGTCGCGTGTGCCGTCCGTCGCACTGCCGATGTGGGGCATGAGGAAGGCGTTGTCGAGCTCGACATAACCCGGATTGAGCTTGGGCTCACCTTCATAGACGTCAAGGCCGGCCGCGCGCAAACGGCCCGACCGCAGGGCAGGGATGAGTGCGGAATCATCGACAAGGTTGCCGCGCGCCGTATTTACGACAATCGCATCTTTCTTCATAAGCCCGATGCGCTTCACGTCGAGCCAGTGGAAGGTGTCTGGGGTCGATGGCGCGTTGATCGAAAGGAAGTCGATGAGGGGCAGCATCGTTTCGGGATCGGCATGGAACGTAGCACCTTGCTCGAGCTCCGGCGGCAGGCGATTTCGGTTCGAATAGTGGATCGTCATATCGAACCCGCGGCAGCGCTTGGCGACCGTCTGGCCAATGCGGCCCATTCCAAATATCCCGACGGCCTTCCGGCTAAGGTCGGTGCCGAGCATGAAGGTTGGGGTCCATGAATTCCATTGCCCCGTGCGCAGAAGGCGCTCGCCTTCGAAGGCCCGACGTGCTGCGCCCAACATCAGGAGAATGGCTATATCGGCGGTGGAATCGGTCAGAACGTCGGGCGTGTTGGTGACGACGATCCCGCGCTTTTTCGAGGCCTCGAGGTCGATATGCTCGTAGCCGACCGAGAACGTCGAAATGATCTTGATCGATGGGGGCAGGCGGGAGATCAGCTCCGCACCACACTTTTCCGTTGAGCAAACGAGGAGCCCGTCGCAACCCTCGGCACGGCCGACGAGCGCGTCCGGCGCATAGACCTTGTCCTCGAGATTGAGGCGCGCGTCGTAATCGCGCTTGGCGCGGGCAAGCACGTTATCGGGCAAGCGGCGCGTAATGAGTATTGTCGGCTTCTTTGGCACTGGATCGGCTCCGTCGGCGGGATGGGTGGTCGCAGAATGGTGCGTTGATTTAGTTTGAACTTATGGATGTGCAGTCTTAGGAACTGGGTCGTGCACATTCTACCTTCCCTGCGCAAAGCATGCCATAATCTAGCCAAGGACCCACCTATGTATTTCCCTGGCAGGGAGTATCGATGAGACGACCGTTATTCGCCGCTCCGGCATTTCTACTGCTGTGCTTATCCGGCTCGGCGCAGGCGGTCGATCTCATCCCGCATCATGCATTTTACGACCTGCAGCTTGGCAAACAGAGCGACCAGAGCAGTATCATCGAGGCCCACGGCGGCATGGGGATCGAGGTGACCGAGACATGCGACGCCTGGATTTCCAAGCAGCGATTGCGCCTCAGTATCCGGCGAGAAGAGGGCGAGGAAGTGGTGACCGACAACAGCTTCACGAGCTGGGAATCGAAAGACGGCCTGCGATACCGCTTCAGCGTGCGCAACCGATTGAACGGCGAACTCACCGAGGAATTTCGCGGCGATGCCCATTTCAAGGATCGAGGGGGGGCGGGCGTTGCGACCTTCACGCAGCCAGAAAAGCGCGACGTCGCACTGCCGAAGGGGGCGCTATTCCCGACCGCCCACGTGGCACAGCTCCTCGAGGCGGCGCGCAAGGGTACGCACATTTTCAACAGGATCGTCTTCGACGGCGCCACCGCGGACGGGCCGGATGAGATCAACGCGATCGTCGGCAAGCCCACCCCACTCGAAAAACTGCCCGGCCTCGAGAAGAAGACTGGCCAGCCGACATGGCCCATGCGCTGGGCGTTTTATCCAATCGGCAGCAAGGAAGAGACCCCGGATTACGAGATCGCGGTGCACATGCTCGATGACGGTGTCGTCGCAGACGTCAATCTCATCTACGAGGACTTCGAGGTCGGCGGCAAAATTCAATATTTCGAGCCTCTGCCAATACCGAAGTGCTGACAAGTCGTTGGGGCGAGATAGGGGTCGTCCAGTCACGCCTCCATTCCTACGATCTCTTGCCTGAAGGCGGCGTGAAGCCGCGTCCCTTGACGATTGAATCGCTGCCGAGCTTCGCCCGGACCGCATCCATGGCGCGCTCGACCTGGGCGCGTTTTTCCGCCCCGGGATCGAGCAGGTCGGGAGGATCGGCGTCGGCGGCCGGCCCGAACATGGCCGCACCGATGCCGATGAGACGGTAAGCCCTTCCGGTTGCCTCCGCTTCGAGGAGTGGAAGGGCGGCGCGGAACAGCACCTCTGCGAGCTGGGTCGGCGCATCGAGGGTGCGGCTTCGGGTCAGCAAACGAAAATCCGCCGTCTTGAGCTTGAGCGTGATTGTCCGCCCGGCGAGTTCCGATTTTTTGAGCCGTCTCGCCACAGTCTCGCAGAGCGGCCAAAGCTCGGCCTTGAGCGCCTCGGTGCTCCTAAGGTCGGCATCGAACGTGGTCTCGGCGGAAATGCTCTTTGCCGGCTGGCGCGGCTCGACCGTGCGGCCATCTTCCCCGCGTGCAAAGCGGGCCAAGCGACGACCGATGGCGCCGTAGCGCGCGATCAGCTCGGTCTCGTCCATCTGGCTGAGCTGCCCGATGGTATAGATTCCGTCGCGGTTGAGGTGCCGCTGCAAGGCCTTGCCCACGCCCCAGATGAAACTCACGGATCTGGATGCGAGAAACGCCACCGCTTCGGCCCGGCCGATCGCCGAAAAGCCGCGCGGTTTGTCGAGGTCCGAGGCGATCTTGGCGAGGAATTTGTTGTAGCTGAGGCCGATCGAGACCGTGATTCCGATTTCGTCCTCGATCCGCCGTGCCAACCTGGCGAGGGTTCGCGCTGGGCTGCCGTGATGCAGCCTTTCCGTGCCGGAAAGATCGAGAAACGCCTCATCGATTGACAGCGGCTCGACCAGCGGCGTCGTCTCGAGCATGAGGCGACGGACCTCTCGCCCGGCGGTCTGGTATTTGCGCATGTTCGGGCGAATCACCACCGCGTTCGGGCAGAGCTTGAGAGCCTTGAACATCGGCATCGCCGAGCGCACCCCATCGATGCGCGCCACATAGCAGGCGGCCGATACCACGCCGCGCGTCCCACCGCCAACGATCACCGGCTTGTCGCGCAATTTCGGATCGTCGCGTTTTTCAACACTCGCGTAAAACGCATCGCAGTCGATGTGGGCGATGCAAAGGAAATCGAGCTCAGGATGAGCGACGATGCGGGGCGAGCCGCAGTGGGAGCACCGTTTCAGCACCGGTGCGGGTTCGCTTACCGGCTGCGTGAAGCACTCGCGACAGAGCACCGTCATGACGGATTCGCCGCGAGCGGCCAGAGCCAAGCTGCTCCACGCACTCCGCTCGCATCGCCGTGGCGAGGTGCGCGGAGACTCGTATCGACGCGGTCCGAGAACACGTACCGTCCCCATTGCCGGGGCACATTTTCATAAAGACGTGCGATCTTGGAAAGCCCACCCCCGAGAACGATCACATCTGGATCGAGGACATTGATGACGCTCGCGAGGCTGCGTGCGAGCCGATCTTCGTAACGGAGGAGTGTCGCTTCTGCAATACGGTCCCCACTCGCCGCGCGCCCTACGATCTCGTGCGGCTCGATGCGCTCCCCGCATGAATGCTCATGGTCGCGCGAGAGGCCCGGGCCGGAGAGGTAGGTCTCGATGCATCCCGAACGGCCGCAATAGCAGGCGAGACCGGGTCGCTCGGCATCGCGCGGCGAGGGTAGGGGATTATGCCCCCATTCCCCGGCAATCGCATTCGCGCCGGAGAGGACGCGGCCCTGCACCGCGATCCCTCCGCCAACCCCCGTGCCGAGGATTACGCCGAAAACAACCTCCGCACCAGCCCCGGCACCGTCGATGGCTTCGCTCAGGGTGAAGCAATTTGCGTCGTTGGCGAGCCTGACTGCCCGGCCAAGCGATGCCGAGAGATCCCGGTCGAATGGGTGGCCGATGAGCCAGGTCGAATTTGCATTCTTGACCAAGCCCGTAGCGGTCGAGACCGCCCCGGGCATGCCGACGCCGACCGTGCCCGTGCGGCGAAGCCCGGCTTCGATGCCACGGACAAGGTCGCAAATGGCGCCTACGGTCTGACCGTAATCGCCCTGGGGGGCGTCGATTCGCTGGCGGACCAAGACCGCTCCAGCCTCGTCGAGGGCAATTGCCTCAATCTTACTTCCGCCCAAATCGATGCCGATTTGCATATGGCTGTCCGCGCCCCTATATTCCGCCCGCCGTCGTTCGGCCGGAGCGGCAAACGCGGCAGAATCGACTTAACAAATAATGTGGTAAGTCAGAGCACTAACCAATATTTAACTTTGGGGCCCTACCTTGCGAAGTCTGCGGCGACGAAGGGTCGGCGAGAGCCAGACCATCGACGCTCGTGAATCGATTGAGGTGAGGCCAATGCTTGATCAAGGAATGGATCGTGCTCAACGAGACGACGGCCGCTCGCGCGAGGCGAGAGCCAAGAAGGACCCGGGAATGCCCAAGACCGTTCTGATCGTCGAGGACAACGAGCTGAATATGAAGCTCTTTCACGATCTGCTCGAGGCGCATGGCTATAGCACCCTCCAGACGAGGGACGGGATGGAAGCGCTCAAGCTCGCGCGCCAGCACATCCCCGATCTCATCCTCATGGACATCCAGCTTCCCGAGGTCTCCGGTCTCGAGATCACGAAGTGGATCAAGGAAGACGACAGACTGAGAGCCATTCCGGTCGTCGCGGTGACCGCCTTCGCCATGAAGGGCGATGAGGAGAAAATTCGCAAGGGCGGGTGCGAGGCTTACATCGCCAAGCCGATCTCGGTGCAGAAGTTCATGGAGACGGTCGAGAAGTTCCTGAACTGACGCCGCTGTGAAGATCACTTAGACCTTGGCGAGCGTTTCATGTCGGCCCGCATTCTTGTCGTCGACGACATCCTGCCAAACGTGAAACTCCTCGAAGCCAAGCTTTCGAGCGAATACTTCGACGTCATCGTCGCGACGAACGGTGCTTCGGCGCTGGAAATCGTCCGGAACGATCTGCCCGATCTCGTGCTGCTTGACGTCATGATGCCTGGCATGGACGGCTTCGAGGTGTGCGAGCGCATCAAGGCCGACCCCCGGACAACCCACATTCCCGTGATCATGGTCACCGCACTTTCGGACGTGCAGGATCGGGTGCGGGGCCTGAAAGCAGGTGCGGACGACTTCCTGACCAAGCCCGTCAAGGATCTCGCCCTATTTGCGCGCGTCCGCTCGTTGCTTCGGCTCAAGATGCTCATGGACGAGTGGCGCATGCGGGCCGCGACCGGCGAACAGCTCGGCGCCATCGAGCCGAACGCCAACCCCCTCGCAGTTTCGCCCGAGCACGCGTCGGTTCTCCTCGTCGACGACCGGGCCAACAACATCCGTCGGATCGAAGAGACGCTCAAGGAGGCGGGTCATACGGTGACATCCAAGGCAGCTCCGGAAGCGGCAATGGCGACGGCACTGCAAAATGATTTCGATCTCGTGATCGTCAATCTTCATCTATCCAACTTCGATGGCTTGCGGCTCTGTTCTCAACTGCGCTCCCATGAGCTCACGCGCCAGACCTCGATCCTGTTGCTGATCGAAAGCGAGGACACCGCACGGCTCGCAAAGGGCCTCGAGCTCGGCGTCAACGACTATCTCGTAGCTCCGATCGATCGGAACGAACTCCTCGCGCGATCCCACACCCAAATCCGGCGCAAGCGGTACCAGGATTCCCTGCGCGCGAATTTCCAGCGCAGCCTGTCCCTCGCGCTGACGGACAGCCTGACCGGGCTCTATAATCGCCGTTACCTCGACGCTCATCTCGGCAACCTCATGAAGCGCGTTCTCGGCGGGGGCAAGCCGTTTGCACTTCTTATGATCGACATCGACCATTTCAAGCGTATCAATGACGATTACGGGCACGCGACGGGCGATGAAGTGCTTCGCGAACTCGCTGACCGGCTGGCGCACAGCGTGCGAAACTTCGATCTCGTGGCGCGCATGGGTGGTGAGGAATTCGTCGTGGTGATGCCGGACGCCTCGGACAGCGTCGCACTCGCTGTCGCCGAGCGGCTTTGTCAGCGCGTCTCGCAAACGCCCTTTACGGTTTCCCATCCAGCGGGCCGGATCGATGTAAGGGTCAGCATCGGCTGCGCCACGGCAAGCGGGGAGGACGAGAAGCTGGAATACTTGCTGAAGCGCTCCGACGAGGCGCTTTACGCCGCCAAGCGGGCCGGGCGCAATTGCGTCGTCATGGCCGAGCCCGCGGCCGGACCCCATTTGCCGGCGGCCGCCGCGGCGAGTTGAACGCGAAACGAAAGGGCCGCTTCAAGGCGGCCCCGCCACGCGAATTGCGGGTTCGCGCGCTTATTTAAGCTTGGTTTCCTTGAACGCCACATGCTTGCGCGCGACCGGATCGTACTTTTTGAGCTCTAGCTTTTCGGTCTGCTTGCGCGCGTTCTTTTTCGCCACGTAGAAATAGCCCGTATTGGCGGTGCTCTGCAGCTTGATCAAAATGCTGTTTGGCTTGGCCATCGTCGTAATTCCTATAATTGGCGCGTGTCTTGCCGGGCACCCGGTGTCTGGCGCCGAAGCGCGCACCGTCATCGGAGCCGGAACATAGCGCGTTCGCGGTGCCTGTCAAATGGCAATCGGTGTTCACTCTCGCGGTGCTTGTCTGGGCGATTGATTCTGGTCTAAAATATCAACTAGTTCGAATTTTGGACAGAATTAACCATGATCACGGTTGGTGCGTTCGAGGCAAAGACCCATTTGTCCGCGCTGCTCGAAAGAGTCGCGGCGGGCGAGGAAGTGATCATCACGAAGCACGGCAAGCCCGTGGCTCGGCTCGTGGGGGCTTGGCAGGCTGACCGGGCCCGCGCCGTTCAAGCGGTCGAAGGGCTGAAGGCGTTGCGCAAGGGAACGACGCTCGGCGGTCTTTCCTGGAAGGAGCTTCGCGACAAGGGGCGCCGGTGAGTGTAGTCGTCCTCGATGCATCTATCGCCATATCCTGGCTTTTTGAAGACGAAGCGTCGACTGTGACCGATCGCTTGTTGGAGCGCGTCCGCGACGAGGGCGCGATAGTTCCAGGGCTCTGGCATTTGGAACTCGGCAACGTCCTCCTTCAAGCCGAGCGGCGGAAGCGCATAGGCGTCGATGACGTCGCAGTCCGCCTCAATCTCATTGCCGACCTGCCCATCGTCGTTGACCACGAGACAACGGGGCGGGCGTGGCGAGAGATACTTTTTTTGGCTCGGTCAGTCGGGTTGACGACCTACGACGCGACATACCTCGAACTCGCCCTACGCCGGAAAGCATCGCTTCTGACAAAAGACAGCGAGCTTGTGCGCGCGGCCAAAGGATTCGATATCGAAGTCCTTCCGTAGCGCTTCCGCCCTCAATTCGAATGAGCGGTCGACCGGGACGCCTGCCTATTCGCGTTTGGCGATTTCGGGTGTGACGGGAGCCATCGCATGCGCGAACAGCGACCCGTCCTCCAAAATGCGTTGGGCAACGTCGAGATCGAGGGCGTTTTCCCCCTGCTTTGGCGGACAACTCGCGCGCAGAAGTCGGGTCTCGTTCTTGTTGGGCTGGGCGTTGCTGTGGAGTGCGGTGCGGGCCGCAATCGTGTCGAGTTGGTCGGTCTTGACCGAGTCCGTCACTTCGGCGACCGCTTTAGGTGTATCGGCGTCGAACTTGCTCGTGCAGACATTGGGTATCACGCCGACAGTGTTGAGGGTGTAGCCCGAGGGCGTGTAGATGCGCGACCAGGTGATGATGATTTCGCCGTCATTGGGGAGGCGGTGGACGGTTTGCACCGTACCCTTGCCATAGGTGCTTGAGCCAACCACGATCGCACGTCCGTCTTCCTGGAGTGCGGCCGCGAGGACTTCGGCCGCGGACGCGGTACCGCCATTGACGAGGAGTGCCACGGGCAGGCCGTTCAAAACGTCCTTTCCGTCGGCGTCGAAGATCTGGTTGCTATCCGGGTGCCGCCCACTCGTCGAAAGGATGCGCCCTTCGGAGAGGAAGAGGTCAGCGCTCGTAACCGCCTGGTCGAGCAGCCCGCCCGGATCGCCGCGCAAATCGATCACCGCGCCGCGCAGCTTTTTGCCCATGTCGTGATTGGCGTCGAGCAGCGCCTGCTTGAGCGTCGACGTCGTGTGCTGGTTGAAGCTCGTCACCCTGATATAGGCAACGTCGCCATGGGCCGCGTAGGTCACGGTAGGCGGGACGACGAGAGAGCGGCGGAACGCGACTTCGCGTATTGCGCGGTCTTTCGTGGCGGCAAATTTGACCTTTACTGTGCTGCCGATCGGACCGCGCAATCGATCCACTACGTCGGAGAGCGCCAAGCCCTTGATGGTCTGCCCATCGATTTCGAGAATTGCGTCATCGGCCGCGACGCCGTTCGCCGCGGCGGGCGAGTCCTCGATGACGGTGACGATGCGAACGTCCTCACCGTCGAGCTTGATCGTAATCCCAATGCCGCCGAAGCCGTCGCGCTGGGCGCGCTGCTCGCGCGCTACCGCCGCGGGGGCGTAGCGTGAGAAATGGTCGAGCTTCGACAGGGCGCCGTCGAAAACGACCTCGTAGATGCCTTCGAGGCTCGTATCGTGGACCACGGGCGAAACTGCGCGCGCCGTCTCGATGACGCGCGTCGTGAGGTCAGCCCAGTCGTCCGGATCCTGTCCGCTGGGAACCGGGAATTCCTTGACGACCTTATTGTCCGCGTCGGTGAGCCGGATCTCGTTATTTTCGAGCGCCACATGCAGTTGCGGGTCGATCTTCTCGATGCCCTGCATGCCGGCGAGTGCGACCTCGCTCATGGGCACGTTGTCGACGTAGCGCTCCGAGATGTGCGTGTAGCCGGCGTCGATCACCTCGCCGGCGATCGTCGAAAAATCCTCGCGGTCCTCCACGTGCGCGCCGCACGCAGCGAGCCCGATGAGGATAATTGCGCTAGCCCCGACAAGCGGACGAAATCGCTCCCGGCCGCACCTGAGCGCGAGCCGGATGAAGGAGGCCGCGCCATGAGCCGCGAATGGCTTAAGTGTCATGACAAGTTTTAGTGGCCCTGAATCCAAGGGAATAAGTAGCGTTCCGCGAGCATTCGCACAAGGTCTCGTAAAGCGCGCCAATGATATTCTCCGTTACGTTAGATAAAAACGGTTAATGGGCCATGAATTGGCGACCTATCGCCCGTTTTCTCGCCTGGCCGCCCGAAGGCGCTTGGATTTTCCTGGCACTTGGCGATTTGCGGCCTCCCCTCCTGGCCCGCGATATCGGCGTGAAGACCGTCGTCCGACTCTCGGGGCAGCGCCCTCCTGGAGAAGCTCGAAGAGAAGACCGCCGGTGATTTGGTCCGCTTCGGCGAGGCGCACCTCCACGA